>JAGLUM010000073.1 GCA_023134755.1 Fidelibacterota bacterium
GATTATATGCAAGCTTTTTTTAAAATAAACTGAAAAAATGTTTTATATGGGTGCTATAGGTGTTCTATATCGGGTTCAAATTGCTGAAATAGTGAATGGATAGGGTAATCATTGTACTATTTTTATATGTTTGTCGCAGACTGTTTTTATCGACGCGGATTATCGCTTTTTAAACTTATTTGTACCCGGCCCCTCAGAATTTCTAAAAATATATGGTTGTGTTTAGTCCCAAAACAAGCGAATTAAGTGAGGAATTATAACCGATCACCATTCCCATATACGTTATGGGAAAAATGTTGACACCCACGTCGAATCCCGGTTTGACATGACTTATTTGCTCCTGCGTAGTGTAGAATCCATCCCAACTGAGAATATAGGTTTCATCAAACCAGGTATTTTCCTGAACATTAATATGGTAACCGTTACAATACCCGGCATAAAGATACACGCCGGGAAAAAGCGAGAGCGTTGCTCCGACGCTTTGCGCCGCCCAATATTGTTTATCTATTGTAAACATGAGCTCATCCCCCGGCCAGGGAGATTCATAATCAGGATAATCTGTCACACCAATACCATAAAAGTTGCTATATACGCCCACGGGGCCCAATACATCAAAAAGCATCACATATCCTGAAATATATTCTTCTACCAGGGCATATTGATATCCAATTGCTAAGGCTTGCCCCTGCATTGGTGCGACAGCCAATACGCTTAGACATAGGATCCATGCCTTTAAACGGGTTTTCATCGTCTTCTCTCATATTATTTTGTGTGAGAAGAAATCAACTTATATATTATTAATTTAAAATGTCAATTTTACTACGCGTCCGTCCATGCCGGTAATGATCATCATATTTTTGTGCAATACCGGTGTATTTAACAGATTGCTCCCGATCCTGTGTTTCCACACAATATCACCATTTTCAACATCCAGTGAAAACACATATCCAAACTGAGTCGCAAAATAAACATTACCATCATATTCTACCGGACGAGAAGGGTCAATTTCAAAACCATAATTAGCTTCACTGCTCCAGACAGTTTGGGGACTATCGCCTTCTGTGGATATCGCACATACAATATCCCACATGGTTTTTGCGTAGACCGTAGACGCGTCTTGTGACAAAGCGATATTTTCACGGACTTTAAA
>JAGLUM010000074.1 GCA_023134755.1 Fidelibacterota bacterium
GGAATTATTAATGTAAAGCTCAAAGAAGGTGCCAAGAATTTTGAAGGTTCTTTCCGTTATAAGACCGATCAGATCTTTGGTGCAAATGGTGTATCTACCGATAATATTGAATTTACTCTCGGTGGTCCGCTCGTGGGTGGGAATAGTAAAATTTTGCCCGGTTATCTCTCTTATTTTGTCAGCGGTTATCTCTATCTTTCTGACAGCTATTTACCGGGATCAACGCAATTATATCCCTATCGTGAATGGATGAATGCAATTACATCACGTCAGGAAAACAACCTATCCACCATGGCGAAACTTAGTTGGAATTATTCACAGAAATACAAATTTTCTATCTCTTATAACCAGTCTGCCAACATTAATCAGGGCTACTTCTCCAGTTCTTCTTTTCCCTATGCTTATCAGGAGATCTTGGATAATTATCCAACCTATACACGTGAATCAAAGGTCGTGAATGCTTTGTGGACACATACGATCAATCCAAAATTATTTTATACAGTCAATGCCGGTTATTTTTTCACTTCCTTCCACAAAGCCGTACAGAATAAACATTGGAGTGAATACGAAGAAGTGCTTGATCTGGATCCCAATGAATATACTACAAGAGACGAATTTGGAAATGTGGTCGTCTTTACCGGTGATGAATTTTGGGATCATGGGGATGCACCCTACTGGTATGACTACTGGAGTAAGAACTATACCGTTTCAACAAATTTCACCTACCATCCCAGTACAAAGCACAAAATGAAAGGTGGCTTTAAACACCGTTTTACGGAAATGCAGGTTGTGGATATTTATAAACCCTGGCTGGGTTCCGGACTCGGTGAAAGTTACGATTATTACAAAGTTCAACCCTCAAATGGATCCTTTTATGTACAGGATAAAATCACCTTTGAAGGGATGATCGCCAATATTGGTATCCGTTATGATTATTGGTTTATCGGAGATTATGTTACCCAGGCAATGCTAAATCCGAATATCCTCACGATCACCCAAGCCGGACGGGAACAGTATTTCGACGAGACCAGCAGTTTATTTGGCGCCCGCTTTAAGGGGCACCTGAGTCCGCGACTTGGTATCAGTCATCCGGTTACCGATAATGATGTGCTGTATTTTAACTATGGCCATTTTTCACAGCTTCCAACATATAGGTATGTCTATTCCAAGCTGAATACCATCTCGGATAATCCCTACAGTATTATTGGTAACCCAAATCTTGATCCCAAAACAACCGTCGCATATGAAATTGGTTTAAAGCATAAGTTTTCAGCATCGGCAGTTATTGAATTCAAAGCATATTACAAAGATATGTTCGATTATGAAAAAGCACAATCCATTACATCTTTCAACCCCTTGGTTGGAAATTACAGCTTAATAATGTACCTAAATATGGATTATGCGCGTTCATACGGACTGGAATTTATGTTCCGTCAAACCGCCGGACGTTATTTCAGTGGCGATGCATCTTTTACTTATTCGGTTACTACCGGTAAAAGCTCAAGTCCGGATGATAATGTTCTGGTGGAAGCAGGTATGATCCCGGAAAAACCACTCACAGAAAATTACATGAGTTGGGATGAACCTTTCCGATTGATCGCGAACTTCCGCTTCCATGTGTATGAAGATGATATTCCTTGGTGGAGAAATAACTGGTCACTGAATGCGCATATTGAAGCGCAATCGGGACGACGCTATACGGAAAGTGTGATCCTGGATACCCTGATCACACCGGATGGCACTCAATGGTTTATCGGGACATCTCGGACAGATAATCCTTATGGCGAAATTGCAGATCCCTATATCACAGTTGACATGAAATTTACTAAAGATTTTTATTATAAAAGTTTGACCTACGGATTCTATGTTGATGTACAAAATCTATTCAACCATAAGGTTCCGCGACGTATTAATCCTTTTACCGGTCAGCCCTACGATCCCGGTGAAATTGTTAGTTTAAGTTATTACGGCGGACGGGATCCGAATCAAGATCCATCACGCTATTTCGCGCCCCGCAAAATCATGCTTGGGCTCTTTTTAAGGTTTTAAATGATGAAACGACGCAGCATACAATTAACATTCATTCTACTTACGAGCTTCTCTCTGGTTTTTGCCGGACTGGGTGGTCAGCGTGCCGGAACATCGATCTATAATTTCTTGAAAATTGATCCCAGTGCTACTTCAAGCGGACTCGGTGGTGCATTTACTGCACTTGTCTCAGACGCTTCTGTTATTCACTGGAATCCCGCCGTGACCGTGCAATTAGAAGGAACTTCCGTAGCGCTATCGCACCTTGATTGGTTTGATGGCATTGGATATGAATATTTTGCTATGAGTACCACCATAAAATCATGGGCCTTTGGAATAGAAATTGGTGCCCTGCACATGGATGCCATGGAAATCACGACAGAATATAAACCCTATGGCTCCGGTGAATATTTCACCTATGCGGATTATTATGTCGGGCTTAATTTTTCTCGAAAAATGAGCGACCGTTTTTCTTTTGGTTTTAGCGGACGATTGGTTCGGGAAGAATACCTCGATCTTGCAACAACATCCATTGTGATGGACCTTGGAACTTTCTATAGGACGGGTTTTAGGGATCTGACACTTGCAGTTGCTTTACTGAATTTTGGCGCTCCCACCGGTCCTGCCGGTCAATATGAATCAGGTGATGGCAGTATGCGTGACTATGAGACCTTCTCTCCCCCGACCACCTTCCACATTGGTTCTGCAATGACTCTTTACGAAAGCGATTTTCTGAGTTTGCTCGTTACGGCACAATTAAATCACCCGGTTGATAATGCAGAGACCTATGTACTGGGACTCAAGACAACATTACTCAAAGCATTTGATATTCGCGCAGCATACAGCATTGGAACGGAAGTCCCCTTTTCGTTGGGAATTGGCTTCTCGACGGAACGCTGGAATTCCGGATTGAAGATCGATTATGCTTTCCGGCCGCACAAGTATTTGGGTATCATTAATCAAATTCAAATAAGTTATAATTTCTGATGAAAAAAACACATACTACATATGTCATACTTTTTCTACTGATCGCTTTGCTGATGAGCTGTTCACCAATCATGGATCTTCCGGATAGCGAAGGCAATCCGGCCGGTATTAATCGGGATCCCAATAAATTTGTTCAAATTTCTCCGGACTGGACCTTCGACCAACTCAATTTGGTAACCCCGATGGATGTATTCGCATCAAAAGACGGACGCCTGTATATTGCAGATAGTTCAGAAAATCGCATTCGCGTCATTCGCCCCTCAGGAGAAATTGAATCGGGCATTTATGACACCCTGGATGATCTATCCGTGCAACCCACAGCAGTCTGTCTGGATGCACGTTTTAATGTCTACTATGTCGATGAAGGAAATAAAATATATGCATGGCCGCAATTTTCTGCTTCGGTCGGAATAGAAGGCATTGTAAGCTCCCGGTATTACAACAATAATGGCAGTCCGGTCAGCCTGAGTCCGTTGGAAGGATTAAGCAGTGGATTTCCCGTCATTCCATATACCGAAATCGTAGATACCACACAAACGGCTATTATCGACTCGATGCTTGCACCGCATGTATTTTATGACCCCCAATCACTAAATAATCGTGAAGGTGTTACAGATCCGATTACAGGACAAACATTGAGTGGAAATCCCGTGTATGCCACGATAAATAAATCATTTATTGCACTCGCACCCGCTACTGATAACGATCTTTTCATTTATGTAGCTGATGCTATCAACGATCAAATCCTAAGAATTCGATTGATCCCTACCATCTTTGTTAAATTAAAGAACGGACAGCTGGTATGGCACTATGAAGGTGTCCTTGACAACTTCATAGCAACCGCGGGAACCGGCGCGGGAACCGTCTCGAAACCGGTATCAATGGCATCGGATCGCGGAGGGAATGTCTATTACACCCAAACCGGCGATTTCTTTAGTGTCCACAAGCTCTCCAGCTCAGGGTATGGCTCGGACTTCCTGGTTGGTGTGGATGATATCATGCGTTTGGGAGAATATGGCTATGCACAGGATATTGCCGTTGCTTCTGATGGAAATATTTTTGTCCTCGACACCCTCGATCACGATGTAAAAATGTATAGCCCCTCCGGCGAATTTTTAAAGCCCGTAGTCGTTCGAGAGGAATGGATATTAATAAGTGATTCTTCCTTTGTAGGCGATTCATTGGTTGTACAAGATACCCTTGTATTACAACAGTATCCCGATTTATTATCTCAACCACTGGCAATTACTGTTTATAATGATGTGCTCTACACCCTTGATAATGGAAATCGACGTATTCTTCGCTTCACGAAAGTGGATGATGTTATTATTGATGATCCCGATCGCGAAGACTAATTTTTCATTTTATTATAATTTTATTGTATAACAGATGTTATTGATTTAAATAACATTGATGTTCTGATGTTAAAGTCGATAAGTCGAAGAGTTGAAAAGACCTTCCAGCTTGGGCTGGAGCGCAGTGAAAGCATGCTGGATGGTCGAGAAAAATTGGTAGTCCAAATGATAATCCGTTTTTGTCGCACTCGGGTTTTCAGGATTCTCCCCGAAGCTTCGGGGATGACGGATACACCAAACAAGTGCCCTCCTCTTTCCATCCTTTCACTTTCCCATTCTCTCATCTTCTCCCGCTCTGCATCATAACCTATGGAGATAAATATGAAAAAATTATTATTAACACTTGCGATATTAACTGTTTTCCTCGCGGCTGCTCCCCCCTATCCCCTTCCGGACCTTGCTTTTGACAGTGTGGAGGAACTGCAGCAATTTTTCGTCTGGACTCCTGAACGTATTCCCATTTTAAGTGCGCACCGCGGCGGTCCTTATCCGGGATATCCCGAAAATTGCATCGCCAGTTTTGAAAATATTCTGGCGCAGGTTCCGGCAACTTTGGAAATTGATATCTCAATGACCCTGGACAGCGTGCTAATCTTGATGCATGATTGGAATTTAGAACGTACAACGACCGGCACCGGGGCAGTCAAAGAAAAATTATATTCTGATTTGACAGATTTGTTTTTAGAAGATAATGAGGGAAATCTGACACCTTACCGTATCCCCACACTAAAAGATGCATTGCTCTGGTCGCGGGGAAAAACCGTGCTGAATCTTGACGTTAAACGCGGCGTTCCCTTTAAAAAAGTTATTGATCTGGTGCATGAAACCGGCTCAGAATCATCGGTACTCATCATTGTTTATAATGTTCACGACGGAAAATTGGTAAATGACCTGGATCCGGATTTGATGTTATCAATAGCCATTCGAAATGAAGAAGAACTGCTGCGTTCCAAGAATGCGGGAATTCCAATGAAACGCGTAACAGCGTTTACCGGAACACACTTGCAAAAAAAGAAACTCTATCGTATACTTCATAATGAGGGTGTTTTTGCAAATTGCGGTACTCTTGGCAACCTCGATAAAAAAGCAGCCGTAAAAGGTGATTATCTGTATAAAAAATGGGAAAAATTGGGAATTGATATCTTTGCTACAGACCGTCCGCTTGAAGTTGCACGGATTCTCTATAAAATGGAAGGAGACAGCAATGAATAATAAACAACGTAAAAGACTTGCAGGTGTATTGACTGTCATTGCACTGATATTGGTCATGATCGGTCTGGCAATCGAGATCTATGTAGTATCAATAGTCGGTCTTGTCCTGATCCTTGTTATGCTTTTTGAACGTTCGTGGCAAATCCGAAAATTGAACAAACAAATTAAAGACATTAAAAAAGACAGCAATCATGAAACTGACGATTTACAAAATGAGAAAAACTCTTAGTAAACGTATCAATACATGGTATGAACAGTATAAAACACCTCCCGTCGATGTAATAAAAAGCAATTGGGATCACTATGCCGGCCTGTGGATTAATCCATGGTACCGTTTCCCTCGCCGGAATCTACCACTCCCGGTTTTTCAGGAAATGCTGGATAAATTTAGTATGATGTATGATGACTGGGATAGCGCTTTTAAAGATGCCGGCAATCCCTACGATTTGCAGTTATGGATTTACGATGAGCACATGATAGATAGTCAGTTGCTTTGCGCCGGTGTTGAAAAAGATGGCGAGCAACGTAATAACTACTTCAATGCTTGCCCGGAACAATACAAATTCCAATCAGAGAAATACACAAAAAGCACATATTTTGACCCTGATGATTTTAAGTGGATGACCTATGAGGTGCGCAGCACTCTCTACGAGAAAAGCGACGAGCTTACTC
>JAGLUM010000075.1 GCA_023134755.1 Fidelibacterota bacterium
GTATCCTGCATATCCGGTTGGGTATATTCCGCAATATAATCTCCTTCTGCATTCGCGTTATAAACCACAGCACGTTCCGTAGTTACTTCCGGGATGGGGATTGCACGGTAAAAATCATTAAATCCAATACGAAGCGGTGTGGTCAGTAAACTGCGCTGCTTTTCATCGTTTTTATAGCTAATGTTATAAAAACTATCCTCACTCGTATCGGGAGCAAAAATTGCGTCATAGCAGCCGACAAGAAAAACAAGGGTAATGATAAGGCTGATTACTTGTTTCATCGATATACGATCCGTCCTTCAATCTCAGAAATAATAATCGGATTTTTTCGAACGGCTTTTATGAGCACATCGCGGTCAATAAAACCTGTTTCAACGGTAGAGTCTACCGTCAACCCGAAGTAATTGTTGGCTTGACTTGCAGTATAATTATTTGTAACCACGGTATAGATTTTTTCCGGATCGATAGATTTTCCGTTTACACGAGCATCTATAAGTCCTTTTTCGCGGTCAAGCACCATGGTAATACCAGAAAATTGCAGAGAACGATGCTTTTGCACCATATTATCAAGACCCTCAAGAATTTCTTTTCCGGTCCATTCATAGGTAACGAGGGTGTTGCCAAAGGGAGCGATTTCCCAAATATCGCGGACCAAAATCGATCCAACAGCCAAGTTTTTGCGAATGCCACCGTTGTTCATAATAGCAATATCGGCATCAACTGCATCCAGAAAGGCATCAGCGATCCAATTACCGATATTAGATTCACCGCCGCTGCGGATCCAGGGTATTTTGAGCTCACCGATCACTTCATTCATTTTATCCGCCAGACCTGCTTCGTAGCTCATAACAATTTCTGCAATATCCTGCGAGGGTTTTAACCTACCGGCGACAGTTTCAACATATTCCATTTTCAGAGAAGTGATATTTCCTTGGTCAATATGAAAACGGGTCAGTCCCACATAACGTCCGTGAGCACTGGCCTGTACGATCCATACTCCGTTCACTTGTTCCGCTTCACGCATATAGGTGTGACTATGTCCACCAATGATCAAATCGATTTCCGGAACTGCTTTTGCCAGTTCGCGGTCACCCTCAATACCAATATGCGTAACCACAATAAAACATTGAATACCGCGCTTTTTTAAACGGTCAATTATGTTCTGAGCTGTTTTTGCGGGATCCGCGACACGTACACCTTCCATATTTTCCGGTATGGTCAGGAAATTCATTTGCGGATGGGTTAATCCGATCAAGGCAAAGCGATATCCGTTCTGGTGGAATATTTTGCAACCCGGAACAGCACTTTCATCGGTCTCTACATTTATCAGGTTCGCGGCGTACATGGGAAAATCCGCAAGATGCTGACGCAAAGAATCCAGATACTTCCAGGAATAATCAAATTCATGGTTCCCGATAGTAAAAAAATCCGGCTCCACCGCGTTGAGAATTTCAATTTGTGAAATTCCTTTTGTTACCGCACACACCGGGGATCCCTGAAAATCATCACCGGCATTTACCCGTAAAGCGCCCGGAAAGACAATCTCCAGACTATCCAAATATGCGTCAAGAAGGGCATATCCGCCAACAGTATGCTGTGCTTCGTTGTACCGGGTGGGAACCCAGGGTATGTTATGACTGTGAAAATCGTTCCAGTGTAAAATAGTAATATCAGCTGACTGCTTGCCGCAACTGCTGAAAAATAAGATCAGCGTAAACATTATAAGATTAAAATATTTCATGTAAAACCTTTTTATTACTCTATTTGTCGCTCAAAAATATAAAATATTGTTCCAGAAATAGATGAATCTTCACTTCCACCACCTGGAACGATAAATATTTCTTTAATTTTCCATCCGTTGCGATAAAAAACATTTAAAGCATCAGCAACAGAAATAAAGAATTTCTTTTCCCCGGTTTCATCAGTTACACGTCGCTTGCGAATTGGTTCATTCTGCCCATAATCCACATAAACTTGCGTACGGTTCAAAGCATATTCAATCTCTACTTTGATATAGTGGCAGTCTGTTTGATCTAAGCTAAACCCGTTAACAAATATTTCTGCATGTGCAAACGCTGCAAAGAACAATAACGCGAACATTATTTTTTTTATCATATTCTAATTACCCAAAAACGCACAGAAACCCTGATGCATCATCCAGATATCAGCCTTGGATGTAATTTCAAAAGGTGAGTGCATATCCAGAACCGGCACGCCGGCATCAATTACTTTCATACAGTAATAAGACATAAATTTTGCAATTGTTCCTCCACCGCCTTCATCGGTTTTACCCAGCTCAGCAATGTGCCAGATAATATCATGCTGATCAAAAAGATTGCGAAGCTGCGCAATAAATTCTGCCGGGGCTTCATTTGACCCGCTTTTACCGCGCACACCGGTAAATTTCGAGAGAATTAATCCTCCGTTCATATAAGCGGCATTGCGTAGTTCATGAACTTCTTTCCAGTCAGGATGCACTCCGGCATTGACATCTGCAGACAGACATTCGGCGTTCGCAAGTAATCGACGTACCACACTTGATTGATCAAGTCCATGACGTGCTAAAATATATCCCAGTACAAGTTCTGTAATCCATGTGTTGGCTCCTGCGGCGCCTTCACTGCCGATTTCTTCTTTGTCCAGCAATAGTACCAGAGAGGAAACTTCAGGATCATCTGTATCGATGATAGCCTGCATGGCTGCATAGGAACATACGCGATCATCCTGGCCGTAGCCACCGATAAAAGCACGGTCCAGTCCAACATCTCTGGATTTCCCGGCCGGAACAATTTCCAGATCGGCAGAAACAAAATCATCTTCCGTAATACCGTATGCTTCATTTAATAATGATAATACATTCAGTTTAACACGGTCTTTTAATTCGGGATCATCGTTGAAAGGCTTGCCGCCAAACAGAATGTTCAGTTTTTCCGCGGGAATAAATTCACTCGCTTTTTTCTTCATCTGAATTTTTCCGGCAAGGTGGGGCAGTAGATCAGCGATAGTAAAAACGGGGTCGTCTTCAGCTTCACCAATCACAATGGAATCCACTGTTCCATCCGGAAATGCAATAACACCATGCATAGCCAACGGACGCGATAACCACTGATATTTTTTAAT
>JAGLUM010000076.1 GCA_023134755.1 Fidelibacterota bacterium
ATGCGCGGTTCAGGATTACTGATCATAGATAAAACATGAGTTGCAAGGACCTTTTCCCGTACCTGTAAAAGCGAAGGAACAAGCTCTTTTCGGACATATTTTTTTACACTATAGTCTCTGCCGCAGAGAAAACCGTATGCCACCTCTTCGTCTTTGATACTGGCAATACGAATACGGCAATGGTTAAGACATAAATCGCAGATTTCGGACCGCACAGGGATATTTTCTTTATAAATATTAATTCCTTTAAATCCGGTAGATTCTTGAACTTCTTCTATTGCAATAATGGCAGCACCGAGCGCACCGGTAAGGTGGCAATATTTAGAGACGTAAATTGGTTGTTGTAGTTTTTGTTCAAACGCGGCAACCAGGGCTTTATTTTTCGCCGTAGCGCCCTGAAAGCAAACCCGTTTTCCAATGGTTCCGCCTGAAGCCACTTTTTGCAGGTAGTTCTCACGGACAGAAAAAAGCACGGTTGCAAGAATCTCATTCACGGAATAATTTTTATTTAAATAATGATTAATATCACGTTCCATAAAAACGGTACAGCGATCGCTTGCAAGTGGTGCCCGGGCACTTTGCGCAAGATCAGAATAATCAGCCAGGGAAACAGAAAGCTTTTGTGCTTGTTCTTCAATAAAGCTTCCCGTACCGGCAGCACACACAGTATTCATTTTTGAAAAAGTTACTACACCATTTCGTAGTGTAGTAAACTTGGCATCCTGTCCCCCGATCTCTAAAACAGTATCAATATCAGGATCTAAATCCACAGCTGCCCGTGCATGGGCAGATATTTCGTCCATAATGCAATCTGCACCAATAAGTTTACCAATGAATTTTCGCCCGGAACCGGTTGTGGCAACAGCAGCAAACTCAAAGTTGAGTTTATGTTTTTGCAGGACATGATCAATAGCTTCAAATATGCCCTGCGTCGCAATAATCGGCCTGCCGGCAGTACGGGTATAAAAACCCGCAAGCGGGGTGTTTTTTTTATCGATAATAATCGCTTTTGTAGATGTTGAGCCAATATCAACACCCATATACACCGTGGATTTGCTTTCGGGTTCAGGTAGCTGATAAATATCCACCTCTACAGGTGTTCCGCCACCAAAAACAGGGAAATCATAATGTTCAATACCATTAAAATCCGGATAGGTAGTCAATTTTAATTCCAAAGGTTCGTAAAAATAGTTTTTTTCTTCGTTGGATGGCGGGAGGATATTATCAGCGGTTATTTTTTGAACAGTAGCACCAAGTTTTTCTATCAAAAGCACTGCCGCACCGATCGCCCCAAAAAGATGTGCATGTTCATGTACCTGAATATCATAGCCCGTAATATCCCGCAAGTGTTTCACAACCGCTTGATTCCGAGCGACGCCGCCGGTAAATATCACAGGAGAAAGACCGGGTTCACTCAGATTTAGAGTATCCACAACATTATTTGCCATGCCTTGGCACAACCCGTCACAGATCTCTTCAAGCGAATATCCTTCTTGCTGACGGTGAATAATATCCGTTTTTGCGAACACAGAACAACGGGATGCAATTTTGGGTGTTTCACCGGCATTTGCCAACGCCCGTTCGCTGAGTTCGGCGCTGCTTCCCAAATCCAAACGTTTTGCTTGTTGGTCTAAAAACCCGCCGGTACCGGCCGCACAAGATGTGTTTGATTTTAGACTTTTATAGTGTCCGCTATCATCGAAATGTATAAGGGCGAACTTTTCTCCCCCGACATGAAGAATAGATTTTAGTTTTTGATAGCGGGACTTACTTCCCGCTATCATGGCAATACGCGAATCATATACAGCACTTCCAGCAACTAAATTCGGCGCTGAAGACGTGCAAGCGGCCCCTATAACATTATTAAAATCCATTGAAGATAAAATATTATGTAAATATACAGAAGGTTTACCGTGGTGTGGTCGGTATAAATGGTTAAGCAATGTGCCATTTCGATCGATTTCTACAACAGAAACCATCACCGAACCGGCATCAATACCAATGATGCGTTCTTTCATTAAAACAAGATCTCCTGTGTGTTTTTTGTGCGTAACAAGCGGTACATATAATAAAGGAAATCACCCCGATTGTTATTCATATACTCTCGCCACATGCCTATTATTTCAATCATTATATAGTGCCGGATTCAAGACACCTCCATTATTTTTCGTAAAACATATTGCAATATGTCAGCTGTTTGCAACTTGACTTTTTCTTCAACTTGTCGATAAAATGTTTCCAGGTTCAGACCATCTGATACGCGTTCACGGGCATCCGACAAGGTAGCTTTTAATCGCGCAAGCATCTGCCATGCAGTATTTTTATTGACATTTATTTCTGCCGCGAGTTTACGAGCAGAAAGATGATGTTGACTTTCAAGAAGTAGCGCCAGAGTCGCAAACCATTTATGCAGCGGGATGCGGGTATTATGAAAAATAGTGTTTACCGTGGCAGAAAAGGACACATTGCAAGCATTGCAATGATGACGATTTTCATGTTTAAAGCGCGATGTACGCCTTGAACCGCAATGCGGACATACGGGCGTTTTGCCCCAGCGAATATTTTCAATAAACGCCAGACATGACTCATTGTTTGGAAAGAGCCGCCGAAGCTCCTGAAGATTTAAAAACTTTTCCATAAACAGAATATAATGCACTTCTAAAACGGAAGTCAATAAAATTCTACCAATTAATAGGACAGAAAAAAAGAAACAAAAAACGAGATACAAGATAAAAAGAAGAAAAATTAAGTAATGTAAAAGCGCAAAATTTTTCGCCTGATTATTTCAGCTATAAATTAAATACGATAATAAAGAAATCAATCTGGTTGAAAGAATAATCATTCGCCCCGAAACGATTAATGACCTCCCCTTCTAAAAAACGATTTCAAGAGCAATTTCTGTAACGATACTAGATGTTTGAGAAGGCAC
>JAGLUM010000077.1 GCA_023134755.1 Fidelibacterota bacterium
ACATATGAAGATATTTCTTTTATGAGTTGATGGGATTTTGTATGTTTGTGTATCAAAATAACAGGTATGCAAATGAAAGCGAAACTTTTATTATTTCTTTTTCTTTTCACTTCCATTCTATTTTCTCAAACTACTTTTTTAAAATATTTCGATGAGGGTTATTCTGAAGGTAAACAGATAATCAATACTAAAGATGATAATTACTTGATTATTGGAAATATTAAAGATACCGTCACATATTGCGCTTATGTAATTAAAATTGATCAGTTGGGAAATCTTATCTGGAGTAAAACCTATGGCGATAGTAACCACGTTCAAATACAATCTGTATGTGAAAGTTCGAATGGATCATTATATTTCTCAGGATATAATAATTGGAAACTCTGGATACTTAATACAAATAGTTCAGGAGATTCCTTATGGAGTCGTACATATGACTTTAGAACAGGCACCTCTATTCTCGAAGCAAATGATAGCGGTTTGTTGATATTAACTTCTAATGAATTAGAGGAGCTTTGTTTATTAAAAATTGATGAATCTGGTAATATTATTTGGACAAGAAACTATAGTTTTACATATGAAGCTTATGGATATAATATAATATCAGTTAATGATACTGGTTATGCAATAACAGCAACTCTTGGTATTCACGGCGATTCTGGGATAATGTTTATGAAAATAAATAATGTCGGTGACACACTTGTATACAACAGATATAGCTATAATCAATATTCAGAAAATGGAGGATCCGTTGTTGAAACAGATGATGAAGGATACTTTATTTGTGGATATTGCGCTGATCGGAATCCTGATTTTAATTATAATGCATGGTTAATTAAAACAGATTCCATGGGAGATACCTCTTGGACGGTGTGTTATAAAAACAAAAGTTCTTATGCTTTTTCAGGTATTCAACTAGAAAATGGAAAATATATAGCTGCCGGGGGAATATCGGGTGGAGAATATCCTGGAAATATTTTTTTAATTAAACTTTTTAATGATGGTACAATTGAATGGACGAGAGAAATAGGAAATGTTGACAGTACTTCTTTTCGAACAAATTCCATAATAGAAACGGTTGATGGCGGTTATTTGCTTACCGGATACTCTTTGTTCCATACAGGATATGACTGTGGTAAAAATATACAAAGATTGATAGTTGTTAAAACCGATAGTATGGGGCAAGTTCTAACGTCTAATATATCAAATTATATCATTCCAGAATTCACCCTCTCTCAAAACAGGCCCAATCCCCTGAATCCAACAACAACGATCGAATTTGCCATACCGGAACCACAGCATATCAAACTCCAGGTCTTCGACATCACAGGCCGTTTAGTTGAAACGCTTGTTGATGAATTCAAAGGAGCCGGGAATTGGGACGTTAAGTGGAATGCTGGAAGTTACAGTTCAGGCATCTATATCTACAGACTTGTTTACGGTGATCGGCAAATTTCAAGGAAAATGGTGGTGTTGAAGTAACTCTCCCCTACTCTAATAATTCTCAAGCCCCAAGAGATCCGGGTACCTTTAAACCGGGGGTATAGTGGAAAAATACCCTGGTACCGAGATCAACAAGAGAGGGATAATATTTTTTTGGCTATAAAATATGTATTATCTTACGAGTTTTTCTCTGTTTTTGCTGGTATTGTTGAGATCGCGTTGCCCAAATGTTGCCATACGGAGTCCAAAATTGCTGATTTTGTCAAATTGTCATACAATTTCAATAAATTCACTCCAAATAAGAAACCCTGTAAATGTTTGTTTACAGGGCA
>JAGLUM010000078.1 GCA_023134755.1 Fidelibacterota bacterium
ATAACCGTTTAAAGGTTCAAGGTTCAGGGTTCACCGTTCAAGGTTCAAAGGTCAACCCAGAACCCAGAACCCAGAACCTCTGAGCCTGTAAACGGCTACTCGTAATGCACATGTTTTTCGGATTTGGCGCGATGAACCATGGTAATTACGATGACAATAACAAACAGAATAAATGCCAATGCCGAAGCCCGGCCAAATCGATATTTATGAAATGCTTCCTGATATAAATAGAAAACCAACACGGTTGTGCTATTTAAAGGCCCGCCTTCGGGCGTCATGACTTCTATTTGTGTAAAAACTTTGAACGAGTTTATAATTCCCATAAGAATTACAAAATATGTTATGGGAGACAGAAGTGGAAGCGTTATACGCCTGAATTGCTGCCAGGCGTTAGCGCCGTCTACCCGTGCAGCTTCGTAATAACTGTCAGAGATATTTTGCAGTCCGGCAAGAAAAATGATGATATCGTATCCGAGCCCTTTCCACACAGACATGGCAATGATTGCCGGCATCGCCCAATTGGGATCGTTCAACCAACCCAATGGCGATATACCAAACTGGCCTAAAATGTAATTAGCCAATCCGCCGCTCTCGGGCTCGTATATCCAAATCCAAACGGCGCTCACGGCCACCATGGATGAAATGACCGGTATGAAATAAACTGTTCGATAGAATGATAAGCCCTTTAATTTTTTATTGAGCAGCAGAGCCAGTCCCAGGGAAAAAACCAGATCCAAAGGTATATGCACCACGGCATAATAAATAGTATTCCAAAGAACTTTATAAAAAAGCGGATTTTTCAGGTAATACAGGTAATTGCTTAAACCTACGAATTGTTTATCAGCCGATAGCAGATCCCATTTCATCAGGCTAAGATAAAAAGCCATCGCAATAGGAAGGAATATAAAAATGACAAAAACTAATAAAGAGGGTGATAAATAGGTGATGCTGTCCCAAAAATCACGACGCTGGGTTTTATTCTTAAATAAATGAAATTTCGCAGGTTGTGCCATTTTGCTCACAGTTTACAGTTTTTTTACAATTGCAAACTAAGGGAAAAAATCTGAATATCATTAAGCAAATCGGACGGTATATATGCAAAATCTACAGCTAATATTTTCCCGCCCCAACTTGGCTTAAATCCTACCCCAAAAGCCAGAGATTCATCATCATAGTTTAGCATATATCCAAACCTGAGGGCGAATAGTTCTTGCCATTGGTATTCGATCCCGAGTGATGCTTTTTCTTCGCCATCCGTTGGATGATTTCCGTCGACGATCAGGGTTAACAAATTATCATCAGAGGAAAAGACCGACGGTCCCTCTCCAACTATATTCATGCAAACACTGATTCTGAAATTAGTTGGCAAGGCCCAGAGTTCGGTATTCAGGGTTGCATCGATAAATGGATTATTTGAGCTTCCCGGATTCGGATCGTAAGGACGTAATAGGTCTATGCCCTTTAGTTGCATTCTGTTGCCGATGTTGGAAAAATTCATACTGATTATGAGTCCGTGAAAACCTGTCCTTAAACGGGTGCCAATATCAAAGGCCAGACCGGTTGCCTCTTCATTATAAATTTTCTGGCCAATATATTTTCCGGTAAAACCGACTGAGAAACGGTCGGTCAGCCGCCTTGCATAAGAAAGCCCAATGGCAAAGTCAGAAGCGCCGAAAAACTCGCCGGTGCCGTGAGGCCGGTCTATCGTAGTAATTTCCATATCATCCATTGTCAGGAATATTGCGCTCAGTCCTATAAAATCGTTTTGACTCAATGGAACGGCGACGCCGGCAAAGTGGTGCGCTATGTCTGCGATCCAGGGAGAATAACTTCCCATCATTGTTAAATTATCCACCATGACCAGTCCCGCGGGATTCCAATAAAGAGCACTGACATCATTAGCCAGGGAACCGAAAGCCCCTCCTAAACCCATAGCCCGGGCGCCAACCCCTATTTTCAAGAATTGAGCGGCAGCGGTGCCGGTCTTGGAAAATTGGGCAAAACAATAATTAAAACTAAAGATTAAAGAAAAAGATAGAACTAAAAAATATCTTTTCTTCATATTGATCTCCGCAAATTAGAAATCCAATTATCCTCTCATTTTATAATAGCAAACTTCCCAATCTTCTTCCCTCCATCGGGAGTTGTAATGACATAGATATACACTCCAAACGCGACAGCGACGTTAGAATCGCTCACCAGATTCCATTCCTCATCACCGCTGTCGTTATTGTGATGAATAGTTTTAACTTTATCGCGGCTGATCGTAAATATATTGATATCACATATCTCCGGCAGAAACATGAAATACAATCGCCGCACATTTTCAAGTGTTTCCCACGATGCATTAACAATGTATGGATTCGGTACAACCCTGACTGCATCCAAATTCTCTTTTTCTTTATCAATATAAGCGGAAGTTGTTGAAAAATTATATATATCATTTTCAGTAAGCGGACTAAATGCGTTAATTAAAATCTTCTGTCCCATTTGCGGGAAGAGGCTGGAGCCGGCAGCTGCCTCGACCGCAGTGACGAAGCCGATATCATCGGGTAAATCAGCCTGTAAAGTATCTCCAAAATTTATATTGCTTTGGTAAGCGCTGTTAACGATATATATTTTTTCTCCAAAATCATATAGATTATTACCATTAAAATCTCTGATAAAACAGTTTACCTGAATATTCCGATTTGATGAAGTATTCCAAATCTGAAAGGGCGCTTTCATAAATGCGGTTCTGTTGGCCCCGCCGCTATATGTGTAAACCCATGAGCTGTCTTCTGTAAAGCGAACTTCATAATTACTGGCGCGGCTTTCTAAATATATCGAGGATGGCGGTACGGAGGCTGTAACAAACCACTGACCAGTGGCGTCGACATGGGAAGTATCATTGCTATTTACTCCCCATACATTTGTATCTGAGCCGTCGGTGATTGATTCGATACCACGATCCGATTGATTTGCTGTAATTCGCACGCTGATTCCGTTAAAGGCCGGTAAAAAATCAGTATTCAGCGGCATAGCCTGAGAGGAAACACAGATTAAACTGTCATGAATATAAAAGCTATCTGTGGGAGCTTTATTGAACTTAATCTGATAGGCATGACCGGTCAATACGCCGGGATCAAGAATCTGCAGACGAATATCACCTTTTCCGATCCCGGCAGTGTGTTCAAGCAGATTTTGTACAGCGCTTACATGCCCGGATGGATCGGATCGGGGAGTTATTTTTTGATAATTCTTATCGACTTTTTTGCTTCCCTTAGCCGACTCATAGGATTCAATCAACTTGTTTGGGTCGCCGCGATCGTAAGCCGTAACCGTGTAAACGTATTCAACGCCATTATAAACAGTTGAGTCAATAAAAAAATGGCGAAGCCCGGTATCGTCGCCCAAATATTTCGTTCCGTTAACAGGATCAAATCCTTTGATGTTATTTGCCAGATCGTACTGAGCAAGAGGAACATATCCTATAAATTTTCCCTGGGCGTCGATTATTTCCTGACCCCAGGTTGCTCCGCCGTCTTCACTTCGATAGAGTTTATATCCCTCAAAATCAAATTCTCCCGTGGATTGGTCCGGGATGAGTTCGG
>JAGLUM010000079.1 GCA_023134755.1 Fidelibacterota bacterium
AAGACAACCTTAGCAGTATCATTTGGACGATAACCCAATTTGATAATACGTGTATATCCGCCCTGACGGTTCACATACATTGGCGCAATTTCATCAAATAAGATGCCTATCACTTTTTTATCACGCAGAATAGCAAATGCCAGTCGGCGCGCGTGAGTAGTTCCTTTTTTTCCATATGTAATAAGGCGTTCAACCAATCGACGTACTTCTTTTGCTTTTGCTTCTGTGGTTTTTATTTGTTTATGAAGAAAAACCGATGTCGCCATGTTGGATAACATAGCTTTTCGATGGCTAGTGCTACGTCCAAGTTTTCTGCCTCGTTTTTGATGTCTCATTTATCTGCGTTCCTTATTTATTCGTATCTTTCTTGTACGGTGTAACATCCATTCCAAAGCGCAACCCGAGGTCATCCAGTTTTGCAACCAGTTCATTTAAGGATTTACGGCCAAAATTCTTATACCGTAACATTTCCTGTTCTTCCTTGACAACCAGATCCGAGATATTACGGATATCTGCTGCTTGCAGACAGTTGTATGAACGTACGGAAAGTTCAAGTTCATCGATGCTGCGATCAAGCTGTTTGCGGATACGAAGTATCTCTTCATTTACCTGTTCTTCCGGTTCAATAATGTTCTTTGATTTCAATTCTGAGAACGGATTTAAATGATTGATCATCGTATCTGCGGCATAGGAAAGTGCATTATCTGGAGTCATGGAGCCATCGGTAAAAATCTCAAACGTCAATTTTTCCAGATTTTCTTTGATACCTGACTGAAGTTTTTCGACATTAAAATTCACTTTCAGAATCGGTGAAAAAATGGAATCAATAGGGATCGTATCCACCGGAGCGTCCATAGCACGATTCTTTTCCGAGGGGAAATAACCGCGTCCGCGTCCAAACCAAATTGTCATATCTATTTCTTTTTCTTCCTGAATATTCATAACATGAAAATTCGGATTCATAATTGTAACATTCGGATTATCTGCGTTCAGATCTTTTGCTTTGATTTCTTTTGGACCCTGTAATTTTAAACTTATTTTTACAGGTTTTGATTCTTCAAGGTCTAACTTCACCTGTTTCAAATTCAGGATGATACTGGTAACATCTTCCAGCACACCTTCAATGGTTGAAAATTCGTGAAGTACACCTTCAAAGCGAACAGCTGTAATTGCACAGCCCGGAACAGCTGACAACATGATTCGCCGTAAAGCGTTACCTACGGTAGCACCAAACCCGCGTTCCATGGGTTCAATAGTGAATTTTCCGTAGCTGTCGGAGTAAGAATCTCGATCGACTTTAATCTTATCCGGAATTTGAAAGTTAGGCATTATTCCAATTCCTTTTTTTTTGTTTTTATTTAGAATATAACTCAATAACTAATTGTTCATTAAACTCTTCAGGAATCTCTTTACGTTCCGGAGTTTTCATAAACATACCGATTAATTTTGCTTTATCAAGGGACAACCAAGGTAAAGTATGATCCCCTTTAATGCGTTTAACTGAATCAAGAATAATAGGAATACGCTTGCTTTTATCCCGGACACGAATCTCGGTATTTTCTTTTACATTAAATGAAGGAATATTAACCTTGCGATTATTTACCAGGAAGTGACCATGGGTAACCAGTTGACGTGCAGCACGGCGTGTAGGAGCAAATCCCATACGATATACTACATTGTCAAGACGTGATTCCAGCATTTGTAACAGGATATGTCCTGTAATGCCTTCTTTTAAGTCAGCTTTTTTAAAATAATTTCTAAATTGTTTTTCTAAAATACCATAGGTGTATTTAATACGTTGTTTTTCGCGCATCTGAATACCATAATCTGATAAACGTCTGCGTGAAGTGGGTCCATGTTCTCCCGGGGGATAATTTTTATTTATCCGTGTAAACTTGGGAGATTCAAAACACGGGTAATCTAAACGACGACAGACTTTGCCTCTCGGGCCTGTAAATCTTGCCATGAATATTCTCCTAAACTCTTCGACGCTTGGGTGGTCTGCACCCATTATGCGGAATCGGTGTTACATCTTTGATTGCCGTAACTTGCAATCCTGCTAATGCCAGGGAACGAATCGCCATTTCGCGTCCTCCGCCCGGGCCTTTTACTCTAACTTCTACGCGAGCTAAACCAGCATCCATTGCTTCGCTTGCGGCAAGCTGAGCTGCCTGACCTGCGGCAAATGGCGTGCTTTTACGTGACCCTTTAAAGCCAACACGACCAGCTGATGCCCATGCAATGGTATTCCCGTATTGATCTGCGAGAGTTATTACCGTATTATTGTAAGTTGCTTTAATAAAAGCAATCCCATCCGGATCTACTTTTACTTTTCTTTTCTTACGTCTAACTTTTTGTTTTTTAGCCAATTCAACCTCCTAGGGCTTAGCTCTTAAACTATACGTTTTTTCTTAATTGCAGCTTTTTTCTTGCCTTTACGTGTCCGTGCATTATTTTTTGTATTCTGTCCACGAACCGGCAAGCCACGGCGATGCCGCACTCCGCGATAACAACCAATATCCATTAAACGTTTAATGTTCATGGTCGTTTCCGTCCTTAATGCACCCTCTACTTTATAGTCATCAGCGATAACTTTTCGAATTGAAGCAACCTGATCATCGGATAGATCTCTTACTCTGATTTCCGAATCAACCTTCGCATCAACCAAAATGTGCATCGCGAATGACCGTCCAATACCAAAAATATAGGTCAAAGAAACTTTGACTTTTTTATCCTTTGGTAAATCTACACCTGCTATACGAGCCAATATTTACCTCCTGATCAACCTTGTCGTTGTTTATGTTTTTTATTGGGACAAATCACTCGGACAACGCCTTTACGACGAATAATCTTGCATTTATCACACATCTTTTTTACTGACGCTCTTACTTTCACGATATTATCCTCTTTCATTATCCATTATTTCAGGATCGTCCTTCTATGGTTATTTGTATCGGTATACGATACGTCCTCTTGACAAATCATATGGTGATAATTCGAGTGAAACCTTATCTCCCGATAAAATTTTGATGTAATGCATCCTCATTTTACCTGAAATATGTGCCAATACCTCATGATCATTCTCGAGCTTAACTCGAAACGATGCATTGGGCAGTGTCTCAAGAATGGTTCCATCCACTTTAATCGATTTTTGTTTTACCATATCACTTGCCGTTTGTTAAAATTACAGGACCTTCTTTTGTAATCGCCAGCGTATGTTCGAAATGGGCAGAGGGTTTACGGTCATGTGTGACTATTGTCCAGCCATCTGATACCGTGCTTACTCCGGCTTTTCCCATATTTACCATCGGTTCAATGGCAATTACAAGTCCTTCTTTCAATATTATCCCACGTCCCATTTTACCATAATTTGGGACCTGTGGATCTTCATGCAGCCGCTGACCAATACCATGTCCGACCAGATCACGTACCACAGAATATCCCTGTGACTCCGCGTAGGTCTGAATGGCGTGGCCAATATCTGAAAGATGATTCCCGGGATATGCTTTCTCAATTCCCAGCGCTAAACAGCGCTTTGTCACATCCATAAGATTCTGCTTATCAGGCGAAATATTCCCAACCGCATAGGTACGGGCATGATCGCCGTGATAACCATGTATAAACGCTCCGCAGTCAATACTGACAATGTCACCATCATGTAGAAATACATTGTCGCTTGGAATCCCGTGCACCACTTCTTCGTTACGTGAGACACAAAGGGTAGCTATGAATCCGTTGTACCCTTTAAAGGAGGGCACTGCATCGTGCGAGCGAATATACTCTTCGGCCAAAGTATCGAGCTTTTTGGTAGTTGTACCGGGTTTTATCCATGCTTCCAGCATGTTTAAAGTATTATGAACAACTCTGCCGGCAATTCGCATTAACTCGATTTGTTCTGCCGTTTTATAATAAATCATCTTCGCCTTCTTGTCAATTAACTTAGAAGCGTTTTCTTCCTTTGATCTTACCTGATTTCATGAAGCCGTCATAATGGCGTGAAATCAAATGGGATTCAATTTGTTGAAGTGTATCTAATGCTACACCCACCAAAATAATCACAGATGTTCCGCCAAAGAAGCTTGCTAAGGCATAATCAATATTTAAAACCTTCATTAATATATAGGGCATAATTGCAACTAATGCCAGCATAATCGCACCCG
>JAGLUM010000008.1 GCA_023134755.1 Fidelibacterota bacterium
TTTCATCTAAAGAAAGAGGAAATTAGCGATCTGTTTCATTACAAGCTGAAAACCGAAAAAGGAAACTCCGACCCTACATACCTCACTGCGGCGGCGCGTGTTCATTTGCGAGAGAAATTTTTGAAAGCTGATATCGCGATAACCGGTGTAAACTTTGCCGTTGCAGAAAATGGAACTGTGGTTGTTTGTACCAACGAAGGAAATGCCGATATGGGCGTTCATGCCGCACCAATACAAATCCACTGTATGGGAATTGAAAAGATTATTCCCCGGGTGAAGGATTTGGGCGTATTTACCCGTTTACTGGCACGAAGTGCCACCGGCCAGCCGATAACAACTTACACCTCTCATTACCGAAAACCAAGATTAGGAGGGCAAATGCATGTTGTTATTGTTGATAACGGCAGATCCTCACATTTGGGTAATCTTGCCCACAGAAACTCGTTGAAATGTATTCGTTGCGGTGCGTGTATGAATACGTGTCCCGTTTACAGGCGTAGTGGTGGTCATAGTTATGGAAGTGTAATTCCCGGACCTATTGGATCCATTTTAGCACCCTTAAAACAAATGAAAGAAAAACAGGATTTGCCATTTGCTTGCACCCTCTGTGGATCCTGTACCAATATCTGTCCTGTAAAAATTGATATCCATAGCCAACTTTACAGATGGCGGCAGGAGATAAGTGAAGCAAAGTTACTGTCTCCATTAAAAAATGTTTTACTGAAAATTACGGGAATAGTTCTGTCAAATAGTCTAACATACGATCTATCAGGAAAAGCAGCGCGTTTAGCAATTACATATATGCCCCGAAAATTGGTTTATAGCCGGATAAATATTTGGGGAATAGGTAGAGAATTACCGGTAACGCCAAAAAAATCGTTTAAAGAATGGTACAAGGAAAACCACGAAAAACAAAATAATGTAAAATGAGCCGGAATACAATATTGTCGAATATAAAGAAAAATAAACCCAAACTTAAACTTAAACTCCTCCCCGATATAGTTGGTAATAACAAAAATTATTCTTTGAATATAAAAGATCTGTTTAAAAAAAGTCTTTTA
>JAGLUM010000080.1 GCA_023134755.1 Fidelibacterota bacterium
CAGATAACCCGTTTCCATGATACTTCCCGATTAATGATCAGTTTTTTATTACTCATATTTTTTCTCCTCCGCTTTTTATCATATTCATAAATAATAGCATTGCCTCTTCAAATACACTGACTTGTAAGGTATAAATGACATACTGCCCTTTCTTTTTGGAATATAGTAAATCTGCTTCCTTCAGGATCTTAAGATGAAAGGTGATTGATGGTTTCGATATATCAAAATGTCCCGCGATCTCCCCCGCTGTTAGACTGCCTTTCCTTAGTAGCACCAGTATCTTTCGGCGGGTTTCATCCGAGAGAGCAGTAAATATTTTATTAAGATCCGACATCATATCTCCTTTTAATATTTAGGTAATAATCTAATTATCTAACATTGTCAAGTATATTTTTTATTATATCAAAAAAAACACATCAAATGATGTGCTTTTTTGATATTTCTTTTCATTACTCAGTTATTGTATTGCCTGATTATTTAACATATTTAATTGATTTTTTTATTTTTTATGCTTGATATGATTAAAAAGCCATAAAATACAATCGCATTTGATGCTATTCCAATTATAAGGCCATCTATTCCAAAAGGATTTTTCATAATAATATTCCAAATAATAACACCTGTTACACCGGCAACCGCACCAGCAATAAAATGAGAGAATTTAACCTTTAATCCCAAAATAGCTGACACTAAGGGTACTAAAATAATGGGTGACCAAAAATTATAAGCATAAATTAAAATGTCCAATATACTCTTAATTTTTATTGCAAAAATTACAGAAATACTCCCAACCAATATATTAATCACACGTACAGACAACATCTCCGCTTTTACAGTCATTTTGCTTTTTCTTAGAGGTGTAATAATATCGTGAATGAATGAAACGGAAGCCGCGTTTAGAAAAGAATCTGCAGAAGACATAACAATTGAGATAATACCTGCCACCACAACTCCACAAACACCTATAGGTAATACTTCTTTGATCACATATGGCATGGCTAAATTCGGATCAAGTCCCGGATTTAGTGCCAAAGCAATCAATCCGATAAGTCCTGTTATTGCAAAAAATGGTATAGAGAAGATACCACTCCACAAAGTTCCCTTGCGAGTATGACTTTTATCTTTGGACAAAAATAATCTTTGCACATATGGCGGAACCAGGGTTTCGCCCAATAAGAAGGTCAAAAAAAGTGAAACGAAAACGGTTATAGTTTTATAACCTCCCGGAAAAGCAAAATGACTTGCAGGAATAGCAGCTTGGATTTCACTAATTCCACCTATTTTCATGATACCGAATACTAGAGTTAATGGAATACCAATCGCAAGAACAATAAATTGAATTATATCAGTGTAAACTACCGAACGCATTCCGCCAACAGTTGAATATAAAAATACAATCCCACATCCAATTAGAATTCCATAAATTTGCGGTATATTCAAGAAAACATTAAAAATATAGCCAATAGAGCCAATTTGAGCTCCTAAAATTCCAGCACAAACGATGACAGAAAAAATACCGGTAATAACTTTAGAAATTTTTCCATAATGTTTTTCCATTATATCACCAACAGAAATTGCTGTTTTGTAATTATCCATGTGCGGAGCAATAAACTTTGCAACCAATATTTCCTTTAGACTAAAACCCCAAAGGGCAAAAATATTAACTATCCCAAAAAGAAATACCTTTTCGGCATTTCCCATAGAAAAACCACCACCAATAAATGAAGCGGAAAGAGTTGCAAAAATAATAAATGAACCAAAAGAGCGTCCTGCTACCGAAAATTGAGAAAGATTTTTTACTTTTCTACCTGCTAAAAGTCCAACAACTAAAATAATTAAAAGATAGGAAATTACAATTATATTATCCATATATTCTCCTTAACAAATGGTTCTTATAAGGTAACAATAGTAGTCTTAATTATACCTGCGATCATAGTCTAGGCCACACACAAACTCCTAAATTGATGCAATGATATCAGTAAAGGTCATATTAATTCCTTTCACAGTACGATATGCTGTGGTGTACGTGATTAAAATAACAATGTTGGATGAATATAACTTTTTAATTAAATTATTAAAAATGCTTTTTTTTATTTCTTAATTCAACAATACAGGCACAACATAATGATTGCTATCTATTAATAAAATATGTACCTTTATTCACAATAAGGGGCGTACTTGAAAGAAAATAAAAAGCAACATTTATCTCCAGAATGGGGACACAAAATCTTACGTATTGTTCATGATGAAAAATCCATTGGTAATGCTGTTTCTATACAACCAAAACAAAATGTAAATCATATTCAGATCGATGATCTACAGTATGAGTATGAATTACTCAATGTTGAAGGTTGGCGCTATCAAATGGGATTCGCATTAGACGATGATTCTTTTTATTTATTTTACAACAAACCAATTAATTCGTCGAAATAGAACCTTTTACACAAGGAGGGATTATGAACTTTCATTGGGATGTATTCATTAATCTTGGTATTATTTCTATCGCTTTATTAATAGCAACATTTATTCGGTCAAAGGTCAAGTTTTTCCAAAAATATTTAATCCCGAATGCACTCACCGCGGGATTTATTCTTTTACCCCTTTATAATTATGTTTTTCCATTGATAGGGTTTGAAACTGCTACGTTGAAAGACATTGCTTATCATTTTTTGGGTATGTCCTTTGTGGTACTGACCCTGAGAAATTCTCAGCCGAAGTCCAAGGACAATGACGGTGCGGTTCCGATGGCTGTTGCCATTTTATATCAATATGCGATCCAGCTTGTAATTGGTTTACTCCTAACTGTGCTTATTATTTACACATTCCGGCCGGAGTTATTCCACAGTTTTGGTGTATTTATGCCCTTGGGATTTGTGCTGGGTCCGGGACAAGCAATGTCTATTGGTGCAAACTGGGGAGAGATGATGTCTATCGAAGGACTGAGCTCTGTAGGATTGACGTTCGCGGCGATTGGATTTATACTTTGTTGTTTCGGCGGTATTTACCTTATCAACTTTGCGATTCGCAATAAATGGATTACAAAAGAAGATCTGGAATATATGGGTAAACCGGGAACCCGCCGTGGTATATTCTCCAGGAAAAAGAAGGATTTGCCGGTAGGATCATATTTGACTTCTGAAAGTGAAGCTATTGATACCCTGAGCCTTCACTCCGGTTTGGTGCTTTTTACCTATTTTCTGTCTTATCTTCTACTGCTGGGACTCACCAAGCTACTCTCATTCGCGGGTGATGCCGGCATGCAGTTGGCAGATAGTCTGTGGGGAATTAGCTTCATCTTTGCTGCCTTTACCGGTATGCTGATGCGCAGAATTTTAATTGCGGTGAAAGCAAATCACATTGTAGACAACATGGCTATGAATCGTGTTTCCGGATTTTTGGTTGACTTTATGGTCACCGCAGCTATTGCGGCTATTTCTATTGCAGTAGTAGCTAATTACTGGCTCCCGATCCTGATCGTCAGTATTGTCGGCGGTGTGATATCTATCTGGGCCGTTATTTTTATCGGATCGCGACTCTTTAAAACACACCGTTTTTTCCGGACTTTAATGATCTTTGGTGTATCTACCGGCACTCTTTCCACCGCACTCGCACTTTTACGGGTGGTCGACCCTGATTTTGAAACACCGGTGGTCGAAGATTATGCCTATAGTTCCGGAATTGTTTTTGTGCTTGTCATCCCCCTGATCCTTTTTATGGCCTGGCCGGTAAAGACCTTTTTAACAGGAAACTGGATATGGTTCTGGATGTTCTTAGGCTTAAGTTTCCTATACCTAATTGGCTGTACTATTTATTTTGCTATTAAGGCACCACGCCACGCATTTAAAAAACGCCAGATATGGTTAAAGAA
Organism: Fidelibacterota bacterium; assembly: GCA_023134755.1. Lineage (GTDB taxonomy): Bacteria > Fidelibacterota > Fidelibacteria > Fidelibacterales > Fidelibacteraceae > M50B103. The sequence goes on from JAGLUM010000080.1 coordinate 3,869, forward strand.
AAGATAGATCACATAAACATTTTATTAAAAAGCCCGTTATAGCAACGGGCTTTTTTAATGTATATTATTTATCAGGTTCCAACAGCCGCAGCAGCTTTAGATAATCGGCCGCTTCAATACTGTCCGCACGCTGCGACCAGTCGAAAACATCTTTTAAGTCTGGACTATAATATTTTTTTAGACTGTTTTGCAAGGTTTTTCGCCGCTGTTGAAATGCAGACTGTATACAGTCAATCAGAAGCTGGTCATTGATATCCAGTGATTTAAAACGAATGTGGATACACGCAGAAACTACGCGCGGCGGCGGATTGAAAACTGTCGGCGGAATGGTAAAAAGGTATGTAATATCAGAATAACAGCGTGTTAAAACAGATAATATCCCGTAGGATTTGCTTCCCGGTGTTGCCAACAACTTTTCGGCAAATTCTTTTTGTACCATCAATATGGCTTCATTGATATTCCGGCGGTGAGAAAATAACTTATACATCAGAGAACGCGATATATTGTAGGGAATATTGCCCACAACCTTATCACATGGCAGATAGGGTGTCCAGTCCAGACTGATTGCATTACCTTCAACACAACGAAATTGCGGATAAGCAACTTCCTTCGCCTTCCATTCGTTTGCCAGATCGGTATCAAGCTCCAGACTCGTTAAACTACAGCCACTATCCAGAAGACTCTGGGTAAGTGCGCCGCGCCCGGGTCCAATTTCCAGGATCACATCCGTTTCTTTCGGTGAAATATGACCTATAATTTTCCGGATAATATTAGAATCAGTCAGAAAATGCTGTCCAAGTGATTTTTTGGGACGGGATATCATGGTGTTTGTAGATGAAAAAATTCTTCAGCCGTTGCGGTGGTCGTTGCCGCAATGTGTTCAAGTGGCTGCTGAAAAATCTTTGCATAGCTTTTAGCAATTTCAATAACGTATGCCGGTTCATTTTGCTTACCCCGGTATGGAACAGGCGCCATCCAGGGAGAATCGGTTTCAATCATCAGGCGTTCCAGAGGAAGTATTTCAACAAGTGCAGCTACTTTCTTTGAAAAAGTGACCACCCCGGTGAAAGAAATTAATGCTCCTTTATTCAATACCCGTTTTGCATAAGCCACGTCACTGCCAAAACAGTGAAATTGTGCCCGAAAATACGCAAGTGATTCCAATACAGCATAGGTATCATCATCGGCTGCTCTATTATGGATGATCATAGGGTATTCTAAAGAACGGGCAAGCTCAACTTGTTCGCGAAAAACCCGCAGCTGGTCATTACGCGGGGCATAATCACGGTAATAATCCATACCGATCTCTCCAACAGCACATACCTTAGGATGCTGTAGAAACTTTTCCAGGATCGAAATATAATTCTGAGGTGCTTCTTTGCTGTCATGCGGATGGATTCCGACAGCAGCATATATACAATCAAATCTGTCTGCCAAAGCAATCGCGCGTTCTGAGGTCTTTATATCAATAGACGGAACGATCATCCGGGTAACTCCCGCTTTCAGTGCCCGTTCGACATAGGGTTCCGGATCTTTAAAGAAAGGGTCTAAATTTAAATGTGTATGGGTATCAATAAACATGATCGCCTCGTTTTGTAACACAGATCTCAATAGATAAAATCAGGTCATTGGGAATCTCAGGTTTTTCCGTTTTTTCTGTGTTATTCCTCGTTCAGTAATTTCATATCATAACGCGGAAAAAGGGCTTTCATTTCGCCCAATTCCCTTCCCGCATGCAAATCCTGCCATTGCATCAAGGTACCGGGGACATCCCCGTTGTTCAGCATGGTAAAAAATTCACTCATTTTTTTCGGTAGTAGCGGATACAGCAGGGCAGCAGAAAAACGCAGACTTGCCAGTGCTGTATATAAGACAGTTGCTGCTTTATCCGGATCTGTTTTTGCCAGTTTCCAGGGTTCTGTTTTCTCAAGATATTTGTTGATGGAAGTAACATAAGCAACGGCTTCAATTGCAATCGCGTTAACATGTAATTTTTCAAGATGTGTCATTATAGCATCCTGACATGCCTCCGCAGCAATTTTCATTGCCTGTTCTTCCTTGCCTAAATTACCCGGCAAAGGAATTTTACCGTTATAATATTTTTTGATCAATTTAAAAATGCGATTTACAAGATTTCCAAAGTCATTTGCAAGATCTGTATTGTAAGTTTGATAAAACCGTTCTTTTGAAAAATCCGAATCGTTGAGAAGCGGCCCTTCTTTGGCCATGAAATAACGGTATACATCTTTGCCCACATTATCGCAATACGCCTGAATGGTTTCCATGTCGATAAAATTACCCAGAGACTTACTCATCTTCTGGCCCTTGCTAGTCCACCAACCATGCGCAAATATGGTTTTCGGAAGTGGAATTCCCATAGCCATCAACATGGTCGGCCAATAGACACAATGGGTGGTCAATATATCTTTGCCAATCAGATGAACGGCCGGCCAATAGGTCTGAAATTTCGTATCATCGGAAAGATAGCCCGCTGCCGTGATATAATTAAGCAGAGCATCGAACCAAACATACGTCACGTAAGCGCTATCGAAGGGAAGCTCAATACCCCAAGCCAGGCGTTCTTTTGGACGGCTGATACATAAATCTTTCAGAGGCTGCTTTAAAAAACTCAGAATTTCGTTTTTCCTGTTCACGGGCTGGATAAAATCAGGATGTTCATTGATGTATTCAATAAGCTGATCTTGGTAAGTGCTCATCTTAAAATAATAATTTGTCTCACTGATACGCCGTACATCCCGATGATTTCCCTCTTCATGGTCCTTTTCTGAAATAAACAATTCATCCGCAATACTGTACCACCCTTCATAACTGTCTTTGTAAATCTCTCCTTTATCAAAAAGCATTTGCAATACGTGTTGAACGACCTTTACATGCCGAGACTCCGTTGTACGGATAAAATCATCATTGCTGAGATTAAAATAGGACCATAATTCCTGAAAGCGTATTGCATAAATATCGCAATGTTCCCTGGGAGTAATACCGTTTTTTTCTGCTGCCTGTTGGACTTTTTGGCCATGCTCATCGGTACCGGTCAAAAAGAAGACATCATCCCCTTTCATACGGCGATACATAGAAATAATATCTACGATCAGAGTTGTATAGCTACTGCCAATATGCGGCTGGTCATTCACATAATACAAAGGGGTGGTAATATAAAATGATTGACTCATTAAACTATATCCTTTTCGGTAAAAAGCATAATAATTCGCTGAGTGATCTGTTCCAGGCTACCAAAACCATCCACGCTCTCAAGAAGACCTTTATTCCGGAAAAATCCAATCAGGGGAGCAGTGTTTTTCATGTACACATCCATGCGGTTTTCTATTGTTTCTTTTTTATCATCATCCCGTTGATAGATCTCTCCACCACACTGGGAACAAATAGCATCATCCGGTTTCCCATCCGGATAACCTACCGTTGCGGAGCAGTTTTTACAGGTCCATCGACTTGATAAACGCCGGACCAATTCATGTTCAGGAACATCGATAAGCAATGCCATAGTCAACGTAACATCTTGTTTTTTCAACATTTCTAATAGTGCTTCAGCTTGAGGTACTGTCCGGGGAAAACCATCCAGAATATAACCTTGTTTTTTTGCTTCGAATTCTATGGTTTTTTTATCTAAAATTGAGATCATCACTGAATCGGGTACCAATTCGCCCTTATCCATATAGGATTTGGCTTGTTTCCCTAATTCTGTATTATTGGTTATTTCTCCCCGTAATAAATCGCCGGTAGATAACTTAGCAATATTATATTTTTTCTTCAAGACATCCGCCTGAGTACCTTTTCCGCTTCCCGGTCCGCCTAATAGCACTAATCGCATCAATATACCTCACTGTATGTAATATCGTTTTTTTCGTTGCTTAATTTAACATCTAATGGGCATATATAAAACAGGTAAATTGCTTTTCCCTTTGCAAAAGCTATGGAAAACAAGTGAATATTTGTTTCGGCTTCTGCATCAATTTCCATATTCATCCAAGGGTGTGAAATTGAATATAAGCAAACCAGTCTAAAATATCCCGTATTCTCCGTTGCTGAACAGCAGGAATAGTATTATATTCACTGAATATTTGGAATAAATATAGTGAAATGTACCCGTAACATATTTTTGCTTTTAATGTTGATGCATATTGGTTTTATCCACGCTGCAGCGGATACGGTCAGCGTTATCGGTGTCGGCGATTTAATGCTTGGAACATCGTTTCCCGATAGTTCCACCCTCTCTTCCCATCCTGAAAAACTGTTAGAACATGTACAGGATATTATTAGATCTGCAGACCTTGCTGTAGCCAACCTGGAGGGCTGTCTGATGGATTCGGGCGGCACGCCCAAGGACTGTTGGGAAAAGAAGGAGCGCTGTTTTATTTTCCGCATGCCTGAATCCTATATTCAGCATATTATGAATGCGGGTTTTGATGCTGTAGGTTTGGCTAATAATCATGTGCGGGATATGGGGTATCAGAGCTACCGGCGCACTATGGTGATCTGCGACAGCGTAGGCCTGTACCATGCGGGTATTTATTCTGCTCCCT
>JAGLUM010000081.1 GCA_023134755.1 Fidelibacterota bacterium
CTCGGGTTTATACTTCCATGGTAGTGGCTACATCGGGTTGGTGACGACCCGGGCAGATAAATGATCATCATCCCCGACATATGTCGGGGGTAACAGAATTCGGCTTATGTCCGGCTTTAAGCTTATTAATAAACAGGATGAGAGAACACTATGAAATGGATTTATCCCAACATATCCGAAGACGATGTTCTCGAATACAGCAAACAATTTCATTTATCCTATCTCTATACTACTATTTTATTGAATCGTAATATACGCTCAAAAACCGCATACGAACGGTATTTTAATACAACAACATACTCACTTTATGATCCCTTTTCTATGCTGGATATGGATAAAGCAGTTTCGATATTGAAGCGGGCTTGTGAAGAAAATAAAAAGATCCTAATTTACGGTGATTATGATGTCGATGGTGTCACCTCTGCTTCAATTTTATATCTTTTCCTGAAAAATTTGTCAGAATCGATCTATTATTATATTCCCGAGAGAGAAAAAGAAGGATATGGAGTGTCGCACGAGGGAATTGATTATGCTATTGAACGCGATATTGACCTAATTATTACTTGCGATTGCGGGATCACCGCACTTGATGAGGTGGTATATGCCAAGAAAAATCAAATAGACGTTATTATTACAGACCATCATGAACAAGCCAGCAGCCTTCCAGCAGCAGCAGCTATTCTAAATCCCAAACGCCATGCAAGCACATATCCCTTCCGTGATTTATGCGGAGCCGGAGTAGTGTTTAAACTGGTTGAGGCGATGTGTATCACACTCTACGGTTCACCGGATGAAGCAAAACAATATTTGGATCTGGTAGCTATCGGTACAGCAGCTGACATAGTTCCCTTGGTTGATGAAAACCGCTGTCTGGTACGCGAAGGCTTATCGCGTATTCATAATTATAAATGCCGACAGGGTATTTTAGAACTTTTAAATATATGCAAAACAGATCCTGAAAATATATCGGTAATAAATATTGTCTTCGGACTTGCGCCGCGTCTGAATGCGGTGGGAAGAATGGGGGAGGCCTCCCGGGCGATTATCCTGTTGACTACGGATGATCAGCGGACAGCAAGGCAATTCAGTCTAATTTTACATCAGGAAAACGAAGAACGGCAGAAAGTAGAACGCCTGGTTACCCGGGAAGTGATTCAGCAGATTCACGAGAAATATGGGACTGATTTACCTAAGGCACTTGTACTGTCGGGGAACTGGCATCCGGGTGTCATTGGTATTGTCTCTTCAAAAGTTAAAGATAAATTTCATCGCCCGGTATTCTTAATTGCCCTCAAAGGCGATGAAGGTAAAGGAAGCGGCCGGAGTATCAATGATTTTGATTTATATACGGCTCTGACATCCTGTGCCGATCATTTATCCGGATACGGCGGTCACCAAATGGCGGCGGGACTAAGCATAAAAGAGGCTAATGTCATAGCGTTTGAACATTGTTTTATCGATTATGCAGAACAGCATATCAGTCCGGAAATGCTAGAACCCGGCCTCAATGTCGATGCTGATGTTAATATCAGTGATATCAACAACAATCTCATAAATTTCCTGCATACTATGGAACCTTTTGGCCCACACAACATGCGCCCTAAATTTAGTATTAAAAATATTTCTCCCCGAAAACCGGTTTTACTGAAAGATAAACATTTAAAATTTACCATTAAGGAAAATAACTATTCCATGAATTGTATCGGTTGGAATATGTTGCAGCAGTTTGAGCTGGTTATGGATTCCTCCCAACATATTGATATGGTCTTTGTTCCGACAATAAATGAGTGGAACGGCACAAAACATATTCAATTGGTTATCAAAGATATTCGTCCACATATCTCATAAGTTTTTATTGGTTACATCATGGAACTGTCTTATTTTTCTATAATGATTTAGCGAGGTGTATATGGTAATGAAAAAGAAAAAAACTGTAGTAGAAAAAAAAGTTTCTATCTGGGTGATCTTTATTCTAATCTTTATTGTTCTTTTTTCTGCCCTAATGGCACCAAAAAAACAAAGCTACCAATACAATTATCAGGTAAGCGATATTACCCGTACGGATATTATTGCTCCCTATGATTTTGATATTTTAAAACAGCAGTCTGTCATTCAAAAAGAACAAGCGGAAGCACTAAAAAAAGTAGCTTATGTATTTTCACAGGATGAAAGCGTTGTTGCAAAACAAATCGAGCACACGGAATTATTCTTTCAAATGGCAGTAACGCTGGAGAGGCGCTATCTCAAATACCAACAATCTCAGCAAACCCGAAATTTAGAGCGTTACAGTACGAATGATTTTGAGAGATTGAATGAAATGGTACAGACAGACAGTAACGCCTATGTTGCTATTGTAAATGCCTTCCGGGAAAAGTATGATATACACGTTGATGAATCACCTTATACGGAGTTATATAAACCAACAGACGGAAAATATATAAACTTTCAGCAAACCCGAATTAATTTTATCACTCACCTTTCTTCGCTTTTTGAAAGCGGTATCACCGATATCCCCCTTGATTCAATTCGTTCCACCCAGATATCAGTTCGTTCGCAGAGTATAGAAACCCCCGCTATGGTCAAAAATATTTATGATCGGGTCTCCGCAATGGAACAATTAACAGAAAATTTGGCAAAGAATTTTGATAATTATTCTCAAAAGATCCTTATTTCCCGAGTTGTTCACTTACTTGTGAAACCCAATCTTATTTACGACAAAGAACGAACCATAACGCGTCAGGAAGATGTTATTGGCCGAATTCCCCTGGTAATTGGAAAGGTTTATAAAGATGAAAAAATTGTCGGAGGAAACACACTAATAACCCAGGAGATCTACCAAAAGATCTATTCATTGAATTTTGCCGAAGAAAAACGAAATTTCAATACTCAGGGTTTTAATACACTGTTAAAGGTACTGGGCGATATATTAATTATGGCCATCTTGTATATGCTCTTTGTCCTTTTTCTGATCCTCCATGATAAATCACTTTTTGCGGATGTAAATAAGTTTTCATTACTTATTATTTGTATGATGCTGAGCTTAGGACTTGGTTCCGCTGTAGCCGTACTGGCACCCGCCTACATTGTTTTGGCTCCCGTTACAATTACAGCCATGCTGCTACTTGTTTTCTTTGATGACCGTATCGCGATATTCGGCTCGACTGTAGTTCTGCTGGTTTTAGCTTATATCATGGGCGGTTCTTTCCGTTTCATTATTATTCACGCACTTCCCATTATGATGGCCATTCTGTCCTTAAAAAGCAGCCGTACACGGGAAAACGTATTACGTCCACTCCTGTTTATTCTTATTGGGTACCTCATTACAATAACTGCTGTCAGCATTTCATCACTGGAATCACTGCCATCCATGCTGACTATGATTGCCATGGCATTCGGGAATGCGATTGTTTCTGTCTTGATAACAAACGGACTTATGATGATTATCGAACGTATTTTTGGGGTGACCACCAGTTTGTCCCTGCTGGAGTTATCCGATATGAACCGACCCCTGCTAAAACGCTTGTCACTTGAAGCGCCAGGTACTTTCAACCATTCTATTGTTGTAGGGAATCTATTGGAAGCAGCAGCGGAAAAAATCGGCGCCGATAGTCTTCTGGCGCGTGTGGGTGCCTATTATCACGATATAGGAAAATTATCGAAGACCGAATATTTTGTCGAAAATCAATCAGGGGATGAGAATAAGCTAAATCAATTAAAACCACACATGGCGGCCAAGGTGGTGATAAGCCATGTACGTAATGGACTTGAATTAGCAGAACAGGAAAAACTGCCGGATGTGATTAAGAATTTTATTACAACCCATCACGGAACCATGATCGTGGATTATTTTTATCAAAAAGCTAAACAAGAATCAAGTGAAAGCATATTACATGAAAGTGAATTCCAGTATCCGGGACCAAAACCCGCCACGAAAGAGACAGGCCTGTTAATGATAGTCGAAGCAGCGGAAGCCGCGGTACGATCACTGCCAAAACCCACCCCGCGAAATATTGAAGTTAAAATTGATGAAGTAATTAGCAAGCGATTGCGCGGTGGACAGCTCGATGAATGTCCGCTCAATTTTACTGATCTAACAAAGATTAAAAAATCAATTTACCCTCTTTTAGTCGGATTGTACCACGAACGCATTCAATATCCTGAAGATAAAAAAGATGATGAAAAAATAGAGAATAAAAAGTATTAAAAGAAGTAAGAATATGAGCGCATCTGTACAATTTTTTAATGAAGGTTCCATAAATTATCCCCTTGATGAAGACAAGGCGCGGACATTATTTTTACAGGTAATGAAAGCTCTGGGGAAACAGGAGATAGACGTTAATATTATTATAAAAACGGATGAGAGCCTCCGGGAAATGAAAAAACAGTATTTCAATAAAGATGTATATACCGATATTATCAGTTTTATTATCGAGGAAGAACCTGTTCTGGAAGGTGAATTGTACTGCAGTCTGGAGCGGATCCGAAAAAATGCTGCTGCATATTCTGAACCGGAAGCCCGGGAATTCGCACGCATTCTAATTCATGGTGCCTGCCATCTTTGTGGATATGAGGATAGCAGTGAAGAAGAACGCCGTGAAATGACCCGTATGGAGAACACCTTTTTAAACCAATTTTATAATTCATAATTATGTCCATAGGCTTAAGTATTACCATTTTTGTTGTATTGCTGATTCTTTCCGGAATTTTTTCCGGAAGTGAAACGGCTTTGTTCGGAACGCGCAAAGAGAATTTTCGTGTGTTGAAAACCGCTGCTTCCCAGCGCACACTTAAACTCCTGGATAAACCACAGAAGCTCCTGATCACTATATTGATTGGGAACACTATCGTCAATATCACATTGGCAACGCTTTCAGCCATGGCCACATATCAACTGTCGCAGAAATTCGGTCTACACCATCTTCTAACTGCTTTGCTGGAAGTGGCTGTAGTCAGCGGTGTTATTTTAATATTTGGCGAGATTATTCCCAAGACTATTGCCTTGCGCAATGCCCGGAAAATGAGTTTGCATATGAGCTGGTTTATCAGTATCTGTTATACCCTCTTTTTTCCGTTGACCATTATTCTATATCTTATTGGTAAACTTACTGAGAAGTCCCTAAAGGTTGGTCAGGATAAATTAATTGATAATGAAGATGATATAAAAACACTGGTACAAATTGGTGAAGAACGCGGAGCCTTTGAAGAAAAAGAAATTGAAATGATTACATCCCTGCTGGAATCATCCGATACATATGTAAGAGAAATTATGATTCCCCGTCCGGATATGATCTCTGTGAATACAGACCGCCCCATTAAAGAAATTTTTAATTTTGTATGCAATCAACGTTTTGCCCGTTTCCCGGTATATAAAAATGATCTTGATAATATTATCGGTTTTATTTTTGAAAAGGATATACTACCGTATCTTGACGGAAAGAAAAAAACCGATATTGACAGCCTGCTTCATCCACCCTTGTTTCTTCCTGAGAATTGCAGTGTTTCCCAGGCTATTACCGTGTTTCAGGAAAAGAAAACTAAGATTGCGATTGTGGTTGATGAATACGGCGGTACCAGTGGAATGATAACACTGGAAGATGCAATAGAGGAAATTGTTGGGGACATCCAGGATGAAAACGAGGTACAGCGCCCTTTCATTAAATGGTTGACCCGAAACGAATGCGCGGTGAATGCCAAAATTAATTTGGACGATCTTGAAGAGAAATTGGAGCTTACTTTTCCTGAGGAGCGTGTATATGATACTCTGGGGGGTTTTGTTATGGATCATCTTGGCCGCATTCCTGGACAACATGACTCTTTCCGCTATCAGAACCATATATTCATTGTTGATGAAATGGAAAACAAGCGTGTTCAACGTATTCGCATCATTCGATCACACCGTAAAAGGTAAAACAATATATGAAAGAATTTGACGATTTGATTAATGTCGTTCGCAAACTTCGGGCACCTGAGGGCTGTCCATGGGATCGCGAACAAACCCGCGAGTCACTTATACCATATTTTATTGAAGAAGTGCATGAAGCGGTGGACACCATCGAACGAAATGAAATTGACAAGCTGAAGTATGAGCTTGGCGACGTGTTACTGCATGTCGTTTTTCAAACCGTAATTGCCGAAGAAAATAATGAGTTTAGTTTTCAGGATGTACTAAAAACTATTCACGATAAAATGATTTCACGACATCCCCATGTTTTTCAAAAAGACCGAGAATATACCCCCGAAGAAGCCAATCAAATCTGGGAGCAGGAGAAAAGCAGGGAAAAACGCGAACATATTCTGGATGGAATTCCCCAAACCCTTCCCGCATTACATCGTTCTTACCGTATGCAGCAGAAAGCGGCCGCAGTGGGTTTTGACTGGGATAATGTGGATGATGTATGGAAAAAACTGGATGAAGAACTTGCAGAATTTAAACATGCGCTCGCTTCACATGATACAGATGAAATAGAAAATGAATTTGGCGATATTCTCTTTGTTCTTGTCAACCTAAGCCGTTTTTACAATATTCACCCGGAAACGGCACTGAAACGCAGCAATGAGAAATTCTATCGCCGTTTCAATGCCGTAGAAGATCATTACAAACAGCAAAATCGGTCGATGCAGGAAGCGGGACTTGAAGAACTAGATGCTGTTTGGAATAAAATCAAACAGGACGAAAAGAAATAAAATACTAATCGATAGTGCGATTCCCGCATTATTCTATGCTATAAATATAAATATATTTTTTGATCACCTGATTAGAGCTCCCCGGATTATTATCAATAAAATACCTATCGCATCAAAATAATTTTAAAAAATGATTGACAAATAAAATTAATGTTGTACATTATTATTGGCATATGCCAATAAGGGAGAAATCATGCCGCGACCATTTAAAACGCGAAGAATATATGGAGAATTTGCATCGGACTATTTTAAACCACGTGGCCGGCGCTTGTCGGAATTAGAGGAAATTCATCTGGAAGCAGATGAAATTGAAGCTTTACGGCTGGCGGATCTTAAGGACGAGTATCAGAATGATGCAGCAGATAAAATGGGCATTTCACGGCAGACGTTCGGGAATATCCTAAAACGGGCGCATAAAAAAGTTGCCGATGGACTCATTAATGGAAAAGCCATTTTATTAACACCGGCAGTTTCCGGAAAAATATGGTGCCGTAATTGCGGCGGTACATGGGCAGAAACAGATCTGTTTGCCGAGCGGGAACAATGTCCGATTTGCTTTAGCAACGAAGTGGAATTGGAAGCACGACATCATTCCGGACACGGACGGCGAAAAGGACATAAACGATAAAATAAAAAAAGGAGACATATTATGCCAGGATTAGATGGAAAAGGCCCGATGGGTCAAGGATCACGCACCGGACGGGGACTCGGAAATTGCCGCCCCGATAACACTGAAAATGTAGAAACTAATAATACCAGACCTTCTTTGGGGAGATTTGGTGGACGTGGTTTAGGTAGAAGATTAGGCAGCGGTCGTGGAAGAAAAAATCAATAAAATATAAGGAGAATTATTATGTCTAGAGGTGACAGAAGAGGTCCTGAAGGATTTGGACCAATGACAGGAAGAGGACTGGGATATTGTGCAGGATATGACAGTCCGGGATTTGCAAAAGGTATTCCTCGCGGAGGCGGTGGCTTTGGAGGCGGACGTGGATTTGGCAGAGGATTCCGTGGCGGATTCCAAAGCGGTTATTATAGAATGCCCGCCGCACCGCAATATGATCCGGTTCAACAAACAGCAGAACAGGAACTTGCTTCTTTAAAACAAAATGCCGATTATTTGAAACAAGATTTGGAAAGCATTAATAAAAGAATAGATGAGTTGAGTTCTGATAAATAGCAAAAGATAGCAAATTTCAATCAAAAGATTGCGGATAAATAATTTACCCGCAACCTTAAGTATTAAGAAAAATAAATATGGCCATAAAATTAGCAATGAATGTATTAGCTGTGAAGCATGCGTAACAGTATGCCCCGTAGAAGCAATTTTTGAAGGTGACGGTCAATATATTATCGATCCGGATACTTGAAGCTTGTGTAGACATTTATCCGGTTGATGCAATTAATCTGAAATAACATTAATTAAACAACTTGCTCTTTTGAAAAAACAAAAGCAAATTGTACACATTAAAAATATTAGTATTTGCAAAAAACATAAAATTAAAGGAAGTAATAATGAAAATAGCAATATCGACAGATAATGGTAATGTAGCGCAACATTTCGGCAGATGTATGCAATATACAATTGTAGAAATAAAAAACAATGAAATTATAAATAAACAAATAGTTGATAATCCCGGACATGCGCCCGGAGCAATACCAAAATTTCTCAATGGATTTGATTGTAAATTGATTGTTGCCGGAGGAATGGGACAAAGAGCACAAGGTTTTTTCAAAGAATTTAATATTGACTGGATAATTGGAGTAACTGGCGATGTCGATCTGGTTATTGAAAATTTCATTAAGGGTACATTATCTTCAGGAGACACACTTTGCGAACATGGCGAAGGCAAAGGTGATGGTAGCGGAAGATGTCATTAATTTCACAATATTTTAAGGCGGAATTTTTTTGTCGTTTTCTGTTTTTATTCAACATAAAAAAGGATGATATTAATGTTTGCATACGGTCCAGTGCCATCGAGAAGACTTGGAAAATCTATAGGCGTTAGCCCAATACCGGCAAAAACCTGCTCTTATTCTTGCATATATTGTCAACTTGGAAGAACAAACCAACTTCAAATAAAACGAGAAAGTTTTTTCCCCAAAAAAAATATATTTCATGATATTCAAAAAGTAATCAAAGGAAATTCTGCTGATTATATTACTTTTGTTGGCGATGGCGAACCTACACTTTGCAAAGACCTTGGCTGGTTAATTGATAAATGCAAAAACAATTTTGATATTCCAATTGCTGTAATTACTAATGGTTCGCTTCTTTTTCAGGCGGAAGTGAGAAAAGATTTACAAAATGCAGATGTTGTAATGCCGACAATTGACGCCGGAACAGACGATATTTTCAGGAAAATAAATCGAGCTCATAAAAATATTAATTTTGATGAAATGATCCAGGGAATTGTTGATTTTCGCGAAGAATTTACAGGAAAAATATGGGCGGAAGTAATGCTGGTAAAAGATGTGAATGATTCTGAAAAAACACTAAAAAATATCAAATGGCAACTGGATAAAATTAATCCTGACAAAATTTATATAACCACTCCTGTTCGACCGCCGGCTGAAAAATGGGTAACTCCTCCAAAACCGGAAAAAATCTTATACGCCCAAACAATATTAAATAATACATTTAATATTATTGATAGAGAAAATGGCGATTTTGGGGTAACCAATTTTGCGAATGCTTCTGAAGCATTATATGAAATTTCTTCGCGACATCCATTACGAGAAGAACAGGCAATGAAAATAGAAAGAAAATTTTCCCAGCAAGGAACTTTGAAAAAAATGTTAAATAATGGCGAATTAATAAAATATAATTACCAAAATATTTTTTACATTTTCCCCAAAAAATTTAAAACATCTTAAAAAGACGTCATGATAAAAGTTATAAAAAAAGTTGTTGCGATTTTACAGTTACAATCAAAAACAGTTCAGAAACAAAACATATTGTAACTCTTTTTGACGTTTATTATACAAAATTAACAAAAGGTAAAATTTTCAAACAAGAATTAGTAGAAAAATCATTAAAATTTAAAGATAAACAATATGAATAAAACATGTAAATAGTATTAGATATATGATGGAAGAAAATGGAGAATTTCATCCAGATAATATGTTACCCGATGGAACAATTGACAAAGATTTAAAATAATTATTTGGAGTAAAAATGAAAATTGCAATAGCCAGCGGAAAAGGCGGAACAGGAAAAACAACGTTATCAACAAATCTCGCAAGTTTTCTTGCGGAAAGATTTAAAGTTGTACTTTGTGATTTAGATGTAGAAGAGCCTAATTCAGGACTTTTTATACAAGGTGATTTGATCCATCAAGAAGACAAATATAAAATGATCCCTGAATGGGTTCAGGATAAATGCGATTTATGTGGAATTTGCAGAGAAGTATGTAATTTCAATGCCATTACACAAATACTTGACGAAATAATGGTTTTTCCGGAATTATGTCACGGCTGTTATGCTTGCTCGGAATTATGCCCACAAGATGCATTGCCAATGAAAAAGAAAAAAATGGGCGCTCTCAAACATTTCGAGAAAGAAAATCTGTCACTTATTGAGAGTGAACTTAATATTGGTGAAGAACAAGCAGTTCCATTAATTGCCCAGACTCTTGATTATGTAGATGAAAAATTTCCGCAAGACACAATAAAAATTTACGATGCTCCTCCCGGAACTTCCTGTCCCGTAATCGAAGCAACAAAGAAGGCTGATTTTATTATTTTAGTAACAGAACCAACACCTTTTGGATTACATGATCTAAAATTGGCTGTAGAGACTATCAAAGCATTAGAAAAAGATTTTGCTGTTGTGATAAATCGCTTTGGAATTGGCGACAATAATGTTGAAAAATATTGCAGATCTGAAGATATAGCAATAATTGCAAAAATTCCCAATCAGAGAAAAATTGCAGAACTTTACTCTAAGGGTAAGTTACTATATTCTGAAATACCGGAAGTAAAAAGAGAATTAGAAAAAATAGTCAAGTTTTTCGGCGAAACGAACCTTGGAGTTTTCAAA
>JAGLUM010000082.1 GCA_023134755.1 Fidelibacterota bacterium
CGTAGCATCTCCAAATCAGGAACACAAACGCCAGGGTGCATTGTTTGCCATGCACCCTGAAAACGATCTACAATAGCACAGCAGCGTATCAGCAAATGCAGCTCTTCCTCATTGCAATTGTTCAGCTTAAAATAGTTATCCATAATATACCCAAAGAAAAAATAAAGCAAAATCGACAACTAGTCAAGTAATAAATACTAGAGTATCCACAAAATATCCAAATGGTAAAATAAAAGAAATACAGTCGAAGTTAAAATTCACCAAGAAAGATATCCGTTTCCTTGCCGTCTTCCAAACAGCGCAGGCGGGCATCTTCCGTAAAAGCCAGCGGAGTAACCCGCTTTACCTTTCCGCTTATATTGAGATCAAGTGCTTGGTTCTTTGCGTAGAGCAAACTATTAAGTTCCGGCAAATAGATAGAAAAATTGCCTGCAGAAAAATCCCGATAAAAAACATCAAGATAATCAATTATTGTGGAGAGGATATCTGAAAGTTCCACCTTGTGTCCAACGATATCCTTAAGAGCAATAGCAGGATTTCGAAGCTGTTTTAAATCAACAACAGAATTATTGATATTTACTCCGATGCCGATAACGGTACGTATTTCCGTGTCCCGGATATTTGACTCCGCCAAAATCCCGCAGATCTTGCGCTTATTAACATAGACGTCATTCGGCCATTTAATGGCGATATCCTGTGGAACAAAAGACTGAAGTGAACGGACTACCGCAAGGGCCGATAAGACAATGAAAGGAAGAATAGATTCCGCCTTTACGATATTTTTCAGAAGTATACTCATATACAGACCGCCATCTTGAGATTCCCAGTTGCGCTGATAGCGCCCCCGGCCGGCGTGCTGTCGACGCGCACAAAGCACATCACCATGTTCGTAGCGCTGCGCATTTGTCAAAAGCTCGGTATTGGTGGACCCGACCCCTTCAACATGGTAAATATGTTTGCCAATTATTTTGTGCTGAATATCCATGACTGAAAATACAGCACTAGTAAAATAAATAAAATACAAAAATCACATTTTACATTAAATATGCCGCTAATATAAAAAAGGAGAGACCTTCGCTATGGATGTGCGTCCGATGGGGAACGAGGTCTCTCCAATTATTTTACAAAAAACAGACAATTATATTATATATTGCCAAGGTAGACATTAAGCCTCTTTTGCGCGGTATGAATATATAAAGGTTGCGGTGGCATAACAGGCAATAGCAAAAAGCAGACCGAAAAGAACACGGTAATCACCTAGTACGAGAGCTACGTTAATTTCCTCTATGTTTTCCAGATTAATAGGACCCATTATAGAAGCAAGCGTTGCGAAAACATTTGGCAGGTTGATCTGATGACGAAAGATCGATTCAATAATTGCAAAGACACCCTCTAAAATGCCCAATGTTGCAGCGCCTTTCATAAAGGCGTTACTCTTGAATATCGCCGAGAAAAGGAAAAGCAAACTGCCGAATACCATGGCGGCTTTAAGGTAAGTGATCCAGCCGAGAAGGACGCCAAACAAAGCCTCACCCAGATAAAACCCCATACCGAAAAACAGACTGACAAAAGAAATCACTATGGCGAATATAATCCCGAGTCCTACCAGCAATATTGAATTAGCGTATACATGCATAATATATTTTGTACCGGTAACATACCATACACTCACGGGCTGGCAACGGAAAAAAAGTTCCGAACCCAATTGTTTTTCTTTATTTAAGCTACCTTGAGCCATCAAAGCCAAAAACATAGCAAATATCGTGGAAAAGGAAAACATTAATCCATAGATGCCAATACGCAGGTATTCCGGCTGACTATCAAGTCCCATGATCTGAATATTTTCAGGTCGCACAATGGCGGCCACCAAGGCAACCAGTAGCAACAAAACAGTAATACCGACTATAATCCAAACCGGAAGCCAATATGTGGATTTCTGTTTCAGATATTCTGATTTAAATAATGCTTTTATTTGATTCATTGTATTCTCCCGGTTTAATTATTAACAACTGCGACAAAAATATCGGAAAGATTGGGTACAGCAGTACGCGCGTCTGACAGCGAAGGATTCCCTTCAACGAGTCCGCGAACCATGCCCAAAGACCGTGCAAGTGATCTGGGTTTAAAGGCAAGCAATTCATCTTCACGTCCCTGCGGGACTTCATAGATTTTCCATGTATTTTTGAGATGATCAACTGATTCATGAAGTTTAATATAACCCTGATCAATAAACACGACATCATGTAGAATATTTTCCACTTCAGCAACCTGATGCGTTGAAATAATAACAGTTTTGCTTTCATCAAAAAAGTCACCCAGAAGCAGATCGTAAAATTCCTTACGAAAAACAATATCAAGACCTAAGGTGGGCTCATCCAAAAGCAGTACATCAACATCTTTTGACAGAGTTAAAAGAAGATAAAGCTTGGTCTTCATTCCTTTGGACAGGTTGCCGACCTTCTGGTTGCATGGCAGGTCACTTTTTGCGAACAGCCGTTTCGCTTTGTCGGCATTCCAGGTTGGATTCAAATCTGCTGTGAAGTCAATCGTCTCCTGCACGGTCAGACGGGGATCCAAGCCGCTAACATCCGGAATAAAGGCAACGTGGCTGTACAGATCATGTTTCCATTCGGAAACGGGTTTGTTAAAAAATGAAATAGATCCCTCATATTTAAGAAGACCGAGAAGACACTTAAGAAAGGTAGATTTTCCTGCCCCATTTTTGCCCATGAGACCAATGATACGTCCGCGTGGTATCTGAAGGCCTACATCAACCAAGGCTCTGACTTGTTTGTAGTTTTTTGAAAGCCCTTTGACATCAATTACTTGTTCCATTATAATTCCTCTTTTTATGTATTATTTTTGTTGTTTATACTTGACTAAAAGATAAAGATACATTATTTATCTGTCCTCCTCCGATCATCCACGTCCGGATAAAAAATGGTTTGTCGGGTTTGCGGATACCTGATTGAAAACAACTCTTCGCGTCGCACCGTCATGGATGTTATCATAAAAATAATCATTAAGACGGTTTTACGATCCGTATTGACATGGCACGTACATAAGACATTGTACGTACATGGCGTTTTCTGAGATTGCTTTGGCTAAACATGGTTTTATCCTTTCTTCCAAATGTTATCATTTATCGTTTCTTTGATTTTCCTGCTTATTGTACCGCTTTGATTATACGGATAGACATGCTCTGCAGGCGGATCCTTGACTGTGAATGTCTACTGAGTAAGGTGCTTTTACTAAACATGGTATTTCTCCTTTAAAAAATTGTTCTTATTTATTATAGGTTTTCGTTATTAATTCGATCAGCTCATTTTTGCTGATATTCAACATTTTTGACTGCTTGATCATATCCGGAACAACAACATCTTCAAAATGAATAACTCCGGACTCCTTTAAAGTTTCCTGAGCAGGAATCGTGACGAAGTATCCTCTCCCCCGACGCTTTTCTAAAAGACCTTCATTTACAAGAAGCTGTGTTGCATTTAAAATGGTCTGAGGATTGAGCCGGTACTCGGCAGATAGCTGTCGCACCGAAGGAATGGATTCTTCGCTTTTCAGAGCGCCCGACATAATGGACTCTCTGATCATATCAGCCAGTTGGAGGTATATTGGTTTTGTGCTGTCGAAATTGATACTCATATTGCTGCTCTCTTTGTTTCAATTCACTCACCAGTATTCCGGTGTTCTACAAGAGTATAACACCAATACAG
>JAGLUM010000083.1 GCA_023134755.1 Fidelibacterota bacterium
GGACTCGCTGCCGGATTTCCTGTAATGCTGGCTTATGTAGGTGAACGATATGCTGATCTCTCGGGAATTGCATTTAGTTTTGCTCTGGTTATTGCCCTTTTGGGAAACACGTTGCTGAACCTGCTGGTTGGATTTATTTCCAGAACCTATGGCATTCAATATTACACCACGATTCTGATTGCGGCAGCTTTTATGATGTTTTTGCTGTCGTCGCTGGCTTTTAGAGAAAATAATAGAAACCCATTAAAATAGAGGAATAAATATGAAATTAGCAATGGAATGGTTATCGAATGTCAATTCGGTTATGACAAATATTCAGGAAACCCAGAAAAAGCAAATTCTGACAGCTGCCACAGCTATGGCGGATACGATTGAGCAGGAACGCTGGGTCCACACCTTCGGATGCGGCCACGCTACCCTGCCTATTGAAGAGATGTATCCCCGAATTGGCGGTTTTGTGGGTTTCCATCCGATGTGTGAACTTCCTCTGACCTTTTTTACCCATATTGTGGGTGATATGGGCGTCCATCAATTTGTTTTCCTGGAACGGGTTGAAGGATATGGTGACCAGATCATGAAGGGATACAATTTTGATAAGCGTGACTGTATGTGGATATTCTCACATTCCGGTATTAACAATGTGAACATTGATATCGCGCTAAATGCGAAAAAACAGGGAATGAAAGTAATTGCCTACGGATCCGCAGAAGCTGCAAAAGGCAAAAAAACCCGCCATTCCTGCGGAAAAACTATCTTTGATATTGCGGATATTGTGGTGGATACCTGTGCACCTATAGAAGACGCATCCGTCGATTTAAAAAACCATGTGGATAAAATCGCTCCTATTTCCACCATGGCTTTTATTACCACTGTTTGGATGACAATTACAACCGTGGCCGAAATACTGACCGACAGAGGTGTTAAGCTCTATATTCATCCATCTCATAATGCAGGCAAAGAAGGGTCAAAAGAGCGTTTGGATGAAGCTCTGGCGAAGTATAAGGAAAGGATCGTTGGCGTATAATAAAGAACGTATGAGGGTACGTGTGTACGAGAGTACGATTTTGATGAGTATTGCTTAGTCTTGACACGACGGGACCGTCCCTTTGTATTTTGAGAGACGATTTATCGCGTCTTTGCATATCAAATAAGTTTTTAGTCTATTTAGAAATATATTCCAGTAAGAGAGTCGATAATTCTTTATCCAGTTTATTAAATGCGAAACATTTTTTCCCAAGATCTTTCAATGAAGCACCAAAATGGTAGATATCCTTATTGTCAATGATCAAAAATCTATCATGGAAATCGTTTCTTTCCCGAATAGTTATTCCGGAATATTGTGCTTGATGTTTCTTAATATCCAATAAAAATTCTTTTGATATTTTTCGTGTTATTATTTCGAGCTTAATACTATTTTTACGTTTCTTGAATAAAGTTAAAACGGTGTCATCTACAAAGTTATCAATTAGAATGAGTGATCTATCGGCTGAACGGATCAAATCAGCTACAAATGTGTAAGCATCAAATATCTGCCCTTTATAAAAAATCCCTTGAGTGAATTTTGCCTCATTATCCATTGCATTCAATATATCGTCTATCTTTTTATTGGTTTCATCATGTTTTATTTCAAGTTTATTCAATCGTAAATGTAGAATTTCATTTGCCAGAGATAATTTACGCATATGGACAAAAGTCCTCATGATCATAATACTGACCACTATTGCTCTTTCTGTGTTCAATACTGACGAAATTGCAGCTACACCCTGTTCTGTAAAAGCATAAGGTAAAGCACCTCCCAAGACTTGTCTTGAAGGTATCGCAAATTGCGATACCATACTATCTACTTCAATTTCAGTAAGTTGAAACATAAAATCATCAGGAAAACGTTTTATATTTCTTTTAACTTGCTCGCGTAGACGAAAAGGTTTGACTTGATAGAACTTTGCCAAATCTCTGTCTAACATGACT
>JAGLUM010000084.1 GCA_023134755.1 Fidelibacterota bacterium
GCGTGTCCGGGGTTCGAATCCCTGCTTCGCTACAAATCCCTGTCCATTGCGATAGGGATTTTTCATGCCCGGAAATTTTTTTACTCAATCCCTTGTTATCTACTTCTACTGTCAGTAAATTTATCAAAAAGGATTTTTATAAATGGATATGATTCAATCACTGCAGTCAGTACACACACACTATCAAGCTATTCGCAAAGAGATATCAAAGATCATTATCGGGCAAGATGACGTTCTGGAAGCTTTGCTGATCGCCTTTTTTTCGAGCGGACACGCACAGCTGGTCGGCGTTCCGGGTTTAGCTAAAACAATGATGATACAATCCCTGGCCGATGTTATGGATTTGCGCTTTAAGCGGATCCAGTTTACACCGGATCTCATGCCTTCCGATATTACGGGCACTGAAGTGATTGAAGAAGATATGAAAACAGGTCACCGCAGTTTTCGCTTTATTAAAGGCCCTTTGTTCGGTAATATTATTCTGGCCGATGAGATCAACCGTACACCACCAAAAACCCAAGCAGCACTTCTTGAGGCCATGCAAGAGCGGCAAGTAACAACAGGCGGGATAAGCTATAAACTCGAAGCACCATTTTTTGTATTGGCGACGCAAAACCCTATTGAACAGGAAGGAACCTATCCTTTGCCGGAAGCGCAGCTGGACCGTTTCATGTTTCAACTTTATGTCGATTATCCTTCCACCGCAGAAGAAAAAGAAATTGTGATCCGCACTACCGGATTGGAATCTGCCGGCTTACAAAAAGTAATAAACCGCAGTGAATTGCTGGACATTCAAAGAAGCGTAAAAACATTGCCGGTGGCAGAGCATGTTGTTGACTATGCGGTAAATATTGTACGGGCAACCCGTCCTGATAATTCGGCCATTGACAATATTCGTCATTATGTTAAATGGGGTGCCGGTCCGCGCGCATCCCAGTACCTGATTATCGGCGCGAAAACACGCGCCGCCATGCTGGGGAAGGTTACACCCGATGAAGAGGATATCAACGCAGTAGCTCCACAGGTACTTCGTCATCGCATTCTACGCAATTTTAAGGCAGAAGCGGATGGTGTCGCAGTAGACGATATTATCCATCAATTGATCCAGGTTTACCATGGTAAATCATGATTTTCACCCCGATGAGATCATTCACTTAGAGAATTTACGTTTTCAGGCAAAAACCATCGTTGAAGGATTGATGCTGGGAATGCATGCATCGCCTTATCATGGATTTTCTGTTGAATTTTCCCAACACCGACAGTATATGCCCGGGGATGATATCCGGCATATTGATTGGCAAGTCTACGGGAAAACAAACCGTTACTATATTAAGCAGTATGAAGAAGAAACAAATCTAAACACCTATATTCTTGTTGACAACAGCAGATCGATGGCATTTTCCGGTGACGGGCACGTCAGCAAATACCAGTATGCACAACTGGTTTCCGCCGCATTGATCTGGTTGCTGATCCATCAGAACGACGCAGTGGGTCTGGCTATTTTCAATGAAAAAATTGATGTACTATATCCACCAAAATCAGTTAACAGCTATCTGAATGAACTATTGGTCGTGTTACAAAACACACCCTGTTCACATCAAACCCATATTGGGGGTACCCTGCATCAAATCACAGAAAAACTACCGCGCAAAGGACTGGTGGTCCTTATCTCGGATTTGCTTGACGATGATGAAGCGATCATGCAGGGATTAAACCATTTACGTTATCTTGGCCACGATGTAATGGTCATCCAGTTGCTTGATCCGGATGAATGGAGACTTCAGCATCCCGGCAAACGGCAGTTCAACGACATGGAAAGCGGAGAAAATATCAAACTGGATGTACGTCAGATCCAAGATGAATACCATAAAAAAATACGTGCATTTACGGACAATTTTAACCGTCTCTGCGGAGAGAATGGTATTGATCATACGCTTATACTTACGGATCAGGACTGCCGTATTGCTCTGATAGAATTCCTGAGAAAACGCAAGCGGCTCTATTAATTGAATTAACATAAATAATTCTTCGAAAACCTTGGGTATAATTATTTGACTTTTAGTGTGTGATTGTTTATTTTATTTTGATATAATAAACAAAGAAGGAGAAAATTCAATGAATAACAAACGCATTATTGTAGGTATTCTCGCACTTATGCTTATTATGAGCGGAATACTGTTCGCGCAAAGTTTCGAAGTTATTGCTGTACATTTTGGTAATCCGGACTATGCTGAGGCTTTAACACAAGAAAATTTTCCCGGATTCAAGTTTTA
The DNA here is from genome assembly GCA_023134755.1 of Fidelibacterota bacterium. Classification (GTDB taxonomy): domain Bacteria; phylum Fidelibacterota; class Fidelibacteria; order Fidelibacterales; family Fidelibacteraceae; genus M50B103. Next base: position 2,274 of record JAGLUM010000084.1, read on the forward strand.
TACAACCGATGGTAATTGCTATCGTTATCGCGAGCAACAGGTACTTGTATTAAAAAACCCGGAATATCTCTTTGGATATTATGGAGAAATACCGGAAAAAATGGGTTTTACGGCCAATTATACAACAGAAAAAGGCAGTGAAACACCATTCCCCGAGGGTGTGATCTATGTAGTTGGAAAAAACGGGGTCATTTCTACACAAACATCTGCCATGAATAAATTAAATGGTAGTAGCGAAATGTATTGGGAAGATTACAACAAGCTAAAAAAAGAAATGAAACGCCTGAAGAAAGGCAAAACCAAAGATCTACTGAAAGCAAAAGATCGTGTATATCTTAAATCAACACCCATTGGCGAACGTGAACCATATAAAAAAACCAAGGTAGATAAAAAAGGGGAAGGACTTGTCGGATGGAATGTCCCGGAGGTTACCGTTTATGATACTGAAGGAAAAGCGCACAAGCTGAACACGTTAACTAAAGACAAGAATTGTGTGCTAGTATTTTATACCATGGATGGCGTTCATCAGATTGAAGCAAGCCGTAAAGACGGCACTATTCTAAAGGAATGGGATGACGTAATGCCGGTTGACAGAGAAAAAGAGATGAAAGCTGCCACAGAAAACCCGGAAGACCCAAAAGAACTGTTAAAAGCATTTGCAAAAACCATGGGTGAAAGTATTAGTGGCGTCTATGAAGAAAGTATTGGCGGACTTGAAATGGCAAAGCAACTTATTGAAGCCGTGAAATAAGTAAATAACTATATTAAAATAAAGTACCGGGATCTGTGATTTCGGTGCTTTATTATTATACCTAAATAATCAATAGTATTTATTGTGCTTTTTATAATATATTCTTTGGTGATTTGTTAATAATGAGATTCAATGAAAAAATTATATTTCCTTTTCAGTTTATTGTCTTTTTCAATTGTTTTTGCTACCATCCCGGCAGGGTACTATGATGATGCTGCCGGATTATTTGGGAACGATCTGCGCTTAGCGTTGCACGGAATCATTGATGATCATAACCAGCGGACCTATGAGCAGGTATGGACTGCCTTTGAGACCACAGATATAATGGCGAACGGTAAGATCTGGGATATGTACACAGGAATTGAATTTACTTTTTCTGATGATCAACAGACAACTGGAAGTAATCCGGACTCTTGCTATAACCGTGAACATTCCTGGCCAAAAAGTTGGGCGAATGAAGCCTACCCCATGTATACCGACCTCTACCATCTTTATCCTACTCAACAACAATCAAACACTGAACGAAGTAATTTACCATACGGAGAAGTAGACGCAACAGTAACATACACATCTCCCAACGGAACTAAGAAAGGTAACGCGCGTTCCGGACTGGGTTATGTCGGCACGGTCTTTGAACCCATCGATGAATATAAAGGCGATTTAGCACGAACCTATTTTTACATAAGCACTCGCTATTATACCGAAGATGCTGCTTGGGATTCATACGGTATGACGGACTTGTGCGAATTAAAAGACTGGGCCGTTTCCATGCTGCTCAACTGGCATCACGACGATCCGGTGAGTCAAAAAGAACTCGATCGCATTGAAGCGATATATGCGATCCAGGAAAACCGTAATCCCTTTATCGATCACCCGGAATATGTCGATTCCATTTGGAATGCACCAAGTGAAAGCTTTGAAGCACCAACTGCGCAAACTGCATCTTCCGTTCAATCGGACAGATTTACAGCTAATTGGTCTGAAGTAAGTGAAGCGACCGGCTATAAATTATATATTTCAGAAAATAGCAATTTTTCAAATCATATCACGAACTACGGTCCCAAGGATACGGGAAACAATCTCAGTGAAATAGTGAGTGGTTTATCGTCATCTATTACCTATTATTACCGTGTGAAAGCCTATAAAACGGGAGAAGAAACCGGATATTCAAATGTTATTACGGTAGAAACCGCTGCACCCTCCGGGGCTGTGGATAGTACGAAGATCTTTTTCTCGGAGTATATCGAGGGATCTTCATATAACAAAGCACTAGAGATATACAATGGCGCCGACGCGGATATTGATTTAAGCAAGATAACTATAAAGTTATACACCAATGGAGGGACATCACCTTATAGGACGTTAAGCTTAAGTGGAACCCTTGTAAACGGAGAGGTTTACGTAATTGCGCACGATAATGCAAATGCGACTATTTTAGCTTCAACAGATTTAACAAATGCTACTGTAATGATTTATAATGGTAATGACGTCCTGGAATTATATTATGATGATACACTTGTGGATCGCATTGGTGAAGTGGGTTCCGATGCCTATTACGCCCAAGATGTAACTCTGGTACGCAAAGCGGAAGTATTGAATGCTAATACCACGTTTACCGTTTCGGAATGGAATAATTACGAAAAAGACGAAACAAGCTATTTGGGGTCGCATAATATAATGACTGCGACAGGAACAATTCCTTCAGATGGACAAACTATATTTTTGGTGGGTGCTGTCGGATTGGTGTATCCCAATCCCTGTAATCCTGCCGCAACAGTGCCTCTGTATTTAGATCAAGCTGCAGATGTAACTATTTCATTGCATGATATTCATGGCAGGAAGTGCCGGGATATAATGCATGAACATTATGCACGGGGAAACTACAATATTCCCGTGGATGTTTCGGGTCTTCCCAGCGGAGTATATATTTTACATATTGCCATTGGAAAGAGCATGCACGCACAAAAAATTGTTTTAACTAAATAAATATAGTTGCTTTTAGCCTTGGGTTATTTTACTTTTTCGCCATGGCAGCACCACGCGGAGAACGACTCATTATCACATTGCTGGGCCGGCGGAATGTCGGCAAGTCATCCCTCATCAATGGAGTGACAGGACAAGATATTTCCATTGTTTCTGAAATTCCCGGTACCACCACGGATCCAGTAGCCAAACACTACGAATTAATACCTGTAGGGCCGGTTACATTCTACGATACAGCCGGTATTGATGATATCGGTGAATTGGGCGAACAGCGTGTAAAAGCAACACGCCGCGTGCTTTGGCGGTCGGATGTGGTAATGCTGGTTTTTGATAAAGAAACCTTAGATGAACCCGATTGGAATACCATCCGTGAATTAAAGGATATGGATATTCCTTTTTTAATCGTTTTCAATAAGACCGATCTCTATACTCCCACAAAAGAAACTCTGATATCACTCGATAAAGAGAAACTTCCATATATGTTGCTTATTTCTCAGAACGCTAAGGATATGCTTGCTCTACGAAAGAAACTTATCACCTTGGTTCCGGAATACTTTAAAAAGGAAACGCTTATCATTGGTGATCTTATTAAGCCTGGTGATATTGTGGTTTGTATTGTTCCCATTGATCTTTCTGCACCGAAGGGTCGGATCATTTTGCCACAAGTTCAGGTAATTCGCGAGATTCTTGACCATAATGGCATCGCGATTACTGTTAAAGAAACACAGATAAAAGAAATATTTCAGCAGCTCAATAAAAAACCCGTACTGGCAATCACCGATTCTCAAGCTGTACTTCAAGCAGCAGCAGATGTCCCTGAAGATATTCCCTTTACGACCTTTTCCACAGCATTTGCACGTTACAAAGCAGATTTACCGGCTCTTTTGGAGGGCTTGAAACAATTAGACCAGCTTGAAGCGGGCGATAAGGTGTTGGTTGCTGAGGCCTGCTCACATCATATAGAATGTGATGATATCGGTCGCTATAAAATTCCGCAATGGGTCAAAGACTATCTTGGCAAAGAAATTCAATTTGATATTGCTGCCGGACATGATTTTCCAGACGATCTTTCAGAGTATAAATTGGTCATTCATTGTGGTGGATGTATGAATACCGGACTTGAATTCAAACGCCGTATCCACCATTGTCAGGCGCAGGGTGTCCCCGTTACCAATTATGGAATACTTATTTCTAAAACACAGGGACTGCTCGAACGGGTAATTCGTCCCTTTGGTTTATAAATTAAAGCTCAGCAAAATACTACATTTTTTCAGAATATATTATTAGAGAACTATGGCTAAATCATAGTAAATATTGAATCTTGACTCAAGATTATTCAAGCATTCTATACTATAAATAAGATATTTTGTGATAAAAAGCACAAAATCGGTTTAAAAACTTGAGGCAAGTTTTTCTTTTTTTATTGTATTTATGCGGATTATGCTAAAATTTCTGATAAAATCACCCCAAAAAACTTGGGGCAAGTTTTTAAGCAAGTTTTTAAATGAAATATTATCGAGCTTGACTAATTTCCATCAAAAAACGGTATAGATCTGCTAATTCTAAGAAACGTTCACGAAGAGTTTGAACCAGATCAACAGAAAAAAGCTCATTATTTGCTTCACGTCTGCAAATCAAGTAAAGATTCCTACGCTGATACCAAGTTTGAATATCATCCGTTTTTTCGGGATCAAAAATGCGTTTGTATTTTTTTCCTTCGAGGGAGAAGGGAGGATCACCGGGGTAAAAAGAAATCACCTTGCGGAATAAAGCTTCATTGCTGTCAATGCGTTCACGGAAACCTTGCATTGTGTTGGGGCTAGCTTCATAAAAGCCCATTCCATAAGTATAATAGGTAGGGGTTATTTCGAAAAAATATGTTGGAAGGGCTTGCCATTCGCGTACAGGTCTTTTAAAACTGATCCACATATTACTGCGAAATACAGATTTATTTTTAGAAAAACGTGTATCACGATAGATACGGGAAATGGTTTTATTAATGACCGGTCTGACTTCTATTTCCGGGTCGATCTCAAGCATATCTGCACTCAGATCCATCACTAATTTTCGCAGGGGATCTAATAAAAGATATTCATATTCGGTTCGACGCTGCTCAAACCAGCTTTTATTGTTATTCTGTTCCAGAGATTGTAAGAAGACCTGTGCTTCCGGCGAAAATCCGTTAAACTGCATCATATTTACTTTGTTATGCCAAGATCTTTTTTGATTTCAGCTGCACAAATATGTCCACTGCTCATTGCGCCGCCAAAGCCGGCACCCGGTAGGGTCCATGCGGAAGCAAAAAACAGGTTTTTAATGGGAGAACGCACACTCGGACGGAATAATATTGCCTGATTTGGGGTTTGATCAAAACCATAGGCAGTCCCTTCGGGAGTTTGTAAGTAGCGTTTCATGGTTTTTGCTGTAGCTACTTCTACCCGAATAATATGATCACGCATTTCCGGAAAATTTTCACAAACACGATCGATCATTATTGCGCTTGCTCGTTCTTTTTTTCGTTTATATTCTTCATCCGAAAGATCTTTCCAGTCTTTATAATAATCCATCATGGAAAGAACCACATATCCTTGCTCTTTGGGGGTAAGTTGGGAATCAATCTGACTGTAGTCACAAAGAATATAAGGGCGGGTATAAAAATCCGATCTATTCAATGAAGCCATATCTTTGATGCTGAAATCTTTGGCGTCATAATAATTTGAAGAATAACGGGTATTGCCCATCTCTTTAAGCGGTTTATCCAGAGCAATATATACAGTCATAATTGATGGAGCGATCGTCATTTTTCCGAACTTTTTCTTAAGCGGAAGGGCATCTTTTTCATTTAAAAGCTCATTAGCAACATTTGGGATGGCCGTATTGGCAATGATAATTGATGCATAAGCAGATTCAGGGGCAATTGAATGATCTTTTTGTTTCTTTGGAACGTATTCAACGCCAACAGCTTCACTGTCCTGTGTAATTATATGGGTAACCTGCATAGAAGTAAGCACATCACCATTATTTTTTTTGATATAGTCCGCAAGCGCGTACGGCAAGTGGTGTGAACCGCCTTGAATATAACTCCCGCCTTTGCGATAAAATCCGGTTTGGGCGATGGCGTAGAAAAGGAAGGAAAGAGTATAAGGATTATCTCCATAGTACCCGATATTTGCCAGCAGAATTGTCTTCAGCCGTTCATCCTTTATAATTTTATCCAGAAATTTCCCAATATTCTGGAACATGCTACTCAAGACTTTTGGATAACGAAATGGAGAGAACATAAGAGCAAAAAATCGCTTAAGACCTTCTTTTTTACTGATTTCCATTGCTTGATCATGAATAGCAAAGATCGTTTTAAAATATTTTTTAATCCCCCAAATTTCATCCGGAAACATTTCGTTTAAGCGCTGGATATTATCTTCAAGATCATTTCCGAAATTAAAATCATAGTCATATCCCTTGAGATAGTAAAACTCAGGTGCCGGTATAAAACGTACTTTATCCAGCAATCCGCATTTCTTAAAAAATGCATATTGATCGCTGCCTTTATCAACTTGGCCTGTCATGTGTAGACCGGCTTCATAGATGAATCCCTTACGTTTAAAGGATGTCGCGGAACCGCCCACCTGATAATGCTGTTCGAGTACCAGGACATGTTGTCCGGTGCTTGCAAGTTCTGCACCTGCAGTAAGTCCGCCGAGTCCGGACCCAATGATAATAATATCGTATTTTTTCATGATAATAGTATAAGGTATTTTAAACTTAGGTGTTATGAAAAAGAATTGTTTGGTATTTTTTTGCTGTATTACAAGGTAAGATATATTCCCATTGAAAAGGATAAGCCGCCGTAGAACTTTGTGTCAGTTGGCGTCGGTGGTGGTAGCTCGGGGTAAATCGTTTTGATTACCGGAATAAGCTGATCCATGTTCATGGTAAAATACAAATTTTCGGAAAGAAAAATATCGGTTTTTAGTCCCAGCGAGGCAATATATGCGGCATGAATATATTCCTGTTCCTGATGAATGTCCGCCAATCCAAATTCCAGCTGTGCGTCAATAGTAATATCAGACCAGCTACGTGCTGCCAGCAGATCGAGGCGTGGTGTAAACATCCATTTTCCCGATTGTATTGGATAATCCAAATATAGATGCCCTAATAAATAATGCATTCTTCCGATGACTTCTCCCTGATGTGATATTGGCAGGATACGGAAAACATATCCCAACACCGGAGTGCTTGCGGATATATTTCCCTGCGCAATTCCGGCAGCGGTATGCAATTGCAGGTGAAAGGGAGCAGATAATAGTTGATACCCAAGCTGTAAGGCATGGTAGTGCGTAATTCCCTCTGCTAAATTTACGATCTCTATAGTATCAGGATCATCCGGGAAAACCGTATGATTCCAACTCAATGGAAAGCGATGATATTGATATCCTACCCGGAACAGGGATGTCTCGTTTAATTGCAATCCGGATTGAATATGCCAGGAAGAAGATAATTGGGTTAACAGACTTTCACGCGGACCACTCAATGCATCAAATTCACTGGTATTAACATGGAATTCAGATACATGGTTCCATGTCCGGGAATACTGTAAATAAAGATACAGCTTCCTGTTATTGAAAGTTTTACTCGACAGGCATGCACCCTGAAATCTATTGACATTATATTGATAGGGAAGTGTGTCTCCAAATGTAGCGGGTAGCAAATCAAAGAAATAGTTATTTAACGCATATGTCTCACTGCTTGGGAATTTCCGAATAAAAAGGGTATCCGAAAACCCGGAAAACGCGTAGCCGATTTCCGGCTGTATCAGCCACTCCTTTTTGTGCGTCTGGAGTTTGAACTTAAATGCATGCGATACCGGCCGTGGCTGCATATTGATGTAGCTATTTTGAAATGCGTCAGCTATTGTGTATACGCTACGTGTCCATTCAGCAAAAACAGAATAGTTTGTTACCGCATAATTTGTTTGGATACGCTGTGAACGCAGAGTGTAGCGCGAAATAAGTGTATCATTCCGGGATTCACGCAGGAGTTCATGATGAAAGACATCATAGTGAAGATAGTTATATTCCATACCGGATGAATCCGGAAATGAAAGAGATAGACCACTTTTTATGATATTCATTGTATTGGGCGATGCATAGATTACCGCAGATACAATAAATATGGCAAAAAGAAAATATGATTTACGCATATGAACACATAAAAATCAGCCGCCGATAACGGCGGCTGATCTATTATAACAAATGTTATACTATTTCAATAAAGTCATCTTTTGGTACGCAACTTCACTACCGTAATGCATACGGACAATATAAACACCGGAAGCATAATTCGTGGCATTCCATGTCAGCTTATATGTGCCTGCCTGCATAGATTGTTTGTCAATCAAGGTAGCAACACGACGACCAGCAATATTAAATACCGTCATAGAAACCAGTTCGTTGCCGGGTAGATCAAACGCGATAGTTGTTATCGGATTGAAAGGATTCGGATAATTGCTGTTTAAAGCAAATTCTACAGGAAGGATTTCAGGATTGGTATTATCTTCAATCATGCGATCCGGGAAGAATCCTGCAAGAGATGAATCAGTGCCTTCAAAGAAGTTTTTCATCACGGTAAGCAGGTTATCCGGTACATCATCAAACCAGGCGGAAAAATTGACATTTTCGGAATCTATCATGGTATATGCATCAGGAACAGCAAAATCTGCAGCCATTATGGCAATCATGTCTTTTCCCATATGCAAATCCATCATCATGGTGTCATAATCACCTTCACTCATACCAAATTCATACATGAGTAATTCAGCATAGTCCATGGTTGCGATAACGGTATCTGCAAGATCACTCAAACCTTGCATTCCTATTGCAATACTATCACCTAAGGCCGCAAACATCACTTTTCCTTCCGGGGTAAATGCTCCAAAATTGGGATTGGATGCTTCCAGTGCATAGATCAGGTCCAGGGGCTCTTCAATATCAGAAAGATCAAGCAGATTTGGATTGAGGGTAATATCGATCATGGAATCAACCTGCGTATAGACATATTCCACACCTTCTTTTATTGCCATGACAGCATCTTCAACATAATAGGTGACCTCGACAATACCATCTGTGACATGGGGGATAATATAGATAGGATACAACAAATCTCCTTCAACTACATCATGTCCCGGTTCTGAGTCATAGGGATCTTTGATAAGAATGGTATAGAGCACCGTATCTCCCATCATCATGGCACTGTAATGATGGTCAAGATAAGTTCGTATGGATGCAATCTCATCCGTATAATCCAGATTTGTCCAGTCATAATTCTGGAACAGACTGTCAATACGGCCACTGTCAGCAAGTGCGGCGATCATTTGACCCTGATCTACAATGTCTTTTAACATTGCAAAGAGTTCAATATAACCCATACCTACATTTGCATCTACATTACCGGGATCCAGGAACAAGGTTGCGGTATATTCCGCACCCAGAACGGTAAGGTAATTAGTGATTTCATCAATATTCTCACGCGGATCCAGGATCATGTCCGGCAGAATCTGTTCAACAATATCTGCGGGTAATCCGGCAGGAAAGATATTACGGAAAGTGTATGCATAAGGGTCAGTCTGCCAGTAAACATCGATGTAGGTTTGGTATAAACCATAATGCATATTCTCGATAATACCAACCGGTCGGATATCAACACCTTCCACGGTATAGACTTTTCCATCCAGGA
>JAGLUM010000085.1 GCA_023134755.1 Fidelibacterota bacterium
ACCTCAATAAATTTTATGTGATGATTTTCACCCATAGGATGATCTTGATTTTGTCCAACTTTAACTAAAATGCCCGCGGCAGTTGATTCCACATAGGGGACATGCTTTTCCAGCGTAGCGTCTTCCGTTTTTGCTTCCAGTTTTTGCATTTTTTGGTTACAGCAAACCAGAGCAGATGCGCCTTCGTTGAAAATCTCGATAACATTGCCGCAAATTGGGCAATAATAGATTTCTCGTAAATGTGTCATATTGACCTCGCTTTTAAAAGTTATTAATGATTATTTTGTTGGTGATGTAAATGTGCGGGTTGAAAGTTCTTTATCCAGCATCAGTAAACCATCGCCCTTTCCCTTGACAAGGTTCAGCTTATCGATAATAGTATGAAAAGTAGCTTCTTCTTCAACCTGTTCATCAACATACCAATTTAAAAAACTTCTTGCTGCATGATCGTTGATTTCGATAGCTAAATCCATCAGCTTATTAATAAGATCTGTAACTATCATTTCATGTTTCAGGCTTTCTTCAAATACTGCTTGCGGGGAATCAAATTCTACGGGCGGTTGTTCAATAGCATTCAACACAACGCGACCGCCGCGCTCGTTTAGATAATCAAAAAACTTCATGGCATGAAAATGTTCTTCTTCGCCCTGTACGCGCATAAAATGCGCCATTCCGGCCAAGCCTTTATCTTCCAGATAAGCCGCCATGGACAGGTAAAGATATTCTGAATATAGTTCGCGATTAATTTGATAATTAATCTGATTTTCAAGTTTCTTATCGATCATTTTTATCTCCTTTCGTTTCAAGTAATATACAAAATATATTTAATATTACAATATCTCCTTCGCCGGGATATTCCCCTTTGAAGCATTTTGCCGCGTTTTTAGCTATTCAAAGTATTTACAAGCCCGGAATGAAAATCATCATTGGGATTTCAGGAATATTCTTTATATTACCGCCGGAGAGGTGGCAGAGTCTGGTCGAATGCGCCGCACTCGAAATGCGGTGTCCGCGTAAGTGGACCGGGGGTTCGAATCCCTTCCTCTCTGCATTACGAAAACCGCCATCGGCGGTTTTTGTTTTTCCAAGGGAAAAGCTGAAGGGGTGGACGGATGAGCTCGAGATGAAGAAAAGGGTTTGTCCCATAGGGGCTTTTATGGCAAATTATATCTTGTGATTTCCTTCATAGATTCTTAAATTTATTCCATATAAATGATTAAATAAGTACAAACATTACAGCTAATTATGGGGAAATTATTATGAAAATATCAAGTATAGATAAAACCATAAGAACCATATTGAAATCTAATTATTATAAAATACCCAGATTTCAAAGACCATATTCTTGGGAATGCGAACATATTGAAGATTTTTGGAATGATTCAATAAAAGAAAGTAGTGCCGATTACTTTATTGGCTCTATGATTTTTATGAAATAAAAGAAGGAGAAAAAAATGACTAAAGATGAAAAACTTCTCGTTAAAATTTATGAAAAGACAAAAGCTGACCTAAGACTTCTTGCAAAACATGAAAAGATGTGGAATGGTTATAACCACATTATTGTAGATCCAGATTTTGAATCAACTTATAGTGAAAAACAAATTAATGACATGAACGAAGCAAATAAAAGACTAACAGATGACTTGACCAAGCTTGGATACTCTCATTTTAATGACAAAGAAAAATTTCAAAATGAGTTTTATACTTTAACAACCGATATTGCAACTAAAATCGAGCAAACAATCATATCCGTTATACCCAAAACATACAATGGTGAATATTGTAACGTATATAAACACTATGAAATCCAAATAGCTCAAATATATGCAGGTGATGAATTTTATCATTCATCTTTTATCAATGATAAAGGAACAAAATATTGTGTTTCTCCCCATGGGTATGTCTTTAAAAGTTTACAAAAATTTGGTAGAATTTTAAAAGACGGTTCAATTAAAAAGGATGAACTCGGGAGATTTGGTAATATCAAATACGAATAAATGCCAACTCCAATCAATAAAATAATCCACTACAAAAACGCAGAGAGCACATACCTGCATAACATATTTGATATTAAAGATGAATTTATGTTGCCATATGCAGCAAATGATTTCCAGGAGCTTGCCCCTAAAGGCGGGTTGATAAAATCAAATAACTCAAGGGGCTTCTGTAATCAACCATTATTTAACAAAGCCGGATTTTGTAACATTATTGAGAAGCTTGGAGAAAAAGGAGCACTTTACATAAAGCTTCAATCCGGTAAGATGCTTTCCAAAATTCATTATTCCGTTGGCTAATAACTAATTATACCTTCCACCTCTCAGTAATGATCTCCGCTTCTTTCTCCAACCCGACAATAAATGAATTTGACTCCTTATTTCCCCGGACTGCTTCAAAATCAGCCTGGTTTGTCTCGGAATCTCCATCAATTCCATATCCGATCCGGGCACCGGGACCAAATTCCTTCACGGCATCCTCTTTTATAAGTTTGTTCAATTTCACAAAGGCTTTTGCGCCTTCGATCAGGATAGTATTCAAATCATCTCGGCTGATATCACCGGATTCTTTTCCCAACTGTTGTGTAATAAATGATATTGCATGATTTCGGGCGTCGTATTTGTAAGCGGCATGGATCATTTCAAGGGCCGTGATCAAATGGTCAAGGCTAGAGATTTTTTCATTAATAATGTCATTTTCCAGCCCTGATATCCTGTCCTTGCGGCAGATCATCCCCAAGACATCAACCCATTCGGGTGACTCGTATTTTGTCCCGGGATCAAACAATTCAGTTATATTACAGGGTTCATCACTGGTTTCAAGTGCTTCTGCCAGGTTTTTCGCGGCATAGATCTTCAGTGCCAGATTATAGTATTTTGCAGAAGTTTTCATCATCAGTCGGCGGATCTGAAGGCCTTTTCTGAATACCGTCTCTCTCGATTTTTCTGTAGTATCATAAAGTTCCTTCAGGATGTCGTACCCTTTCCTTACTCGGTCAATAATATAGGGGTTGTACAGTTCAAATTGGATCAGGTCGCGTTTGTTCTCTCCACGTTTATCTCGTTTCGGCCATTTTTCACTGTCCCTTCTCGTTCCCACTGTCAGAAGATTCATCGCAGGCGTCAAATAACTTCGGCCATGTTCTTCCGTGATGTAGGAGAATGGAAATTCTGAGGCATCAAAGTTGACTAAATGCTTGCCGATCACAACGGAAAATGCCCCGACTCTTGAGGGAGCCAAAATATAGGAAAAAGAACCGGTCTTACTTCCCCTTTCCAATATACTCTGGTGCACTGGTCCAAGTTTGTACATGTGATTACTCATATTTGTCCCGGAACCCGCATTATAAAACGAGTAGAGACCTGCGATGAGAAGGGAGGACTTATGATGACTGACAGTATAGGGACCAGCAAAGACCGAGCAGGCCTCACCGTGGAGCCCTTCACAATTTGCGAAAAACGCTGAATTTTCTGCGGAAAATTGCTTCCCAAATTTCACTGCCTGCCCCACAAAACATTTGTCCAGGATGACACCGCTGTCAATTTTTGATCCTTCCTGCACGATGAAGTTATCAGCAATGACTCCCTCTCCGATGAATACCGGATTGTTCTCGTTGCTAAGGATACTTCCGTTTTTTAGTCGCTTAGTACCGCGGA
>JAGLUM010000086.1 GCA_023134755.1 Fidelibacterota bacterium
CTGGGGCGCCGGCGGTGTTGGCACCTTTATGGGTGACGGTGATGTTGTAGGTATTGTAAACGGTGAAAAAATCACCACAAAGTATTTCTACGAAACATACAATGTAGCTCTGGAGCAGTACCGGGATGCGGGTATCAAATTGGATGCGCAGACTACTGAAGAAATTATTTCGCAAACATGGGAAACTGTGGTAAATCAGATGTTATGGCAACAGGAAATTAAAAATCTTGGAATTACCGTATCAGATGAAGAATTGTTTTACCATCTCGAAAATAATCCTCCTGAATTTTTGAGAACTCAGGAAGTATTTTTGACAGATGGTGAATTTGATAAACAGAAATATCTGAGTGTACTGTACAATCCGCAGGGCAATGAATGGCTACAGATTGAAGATTATTTGCGCAATGTGCTGCCATATCAAAAATTAAATGATTTAATTATGACTTCGGTCGTTGTGGATGAAAACGAAGTTATGCAGAAGTACATCAGTCAAAATGTTAATTATTCTGTGAATTATATTTCTGCACCGATATACATGATCCCTGATTCAATCATTACCGTATTTGACGATGATTTAGAGGTCTACTATAACGAACAAAAAGAAAATAATTACAAACAGCAAGAACGTCGCCATATACGTATTGTTTCTTGGCTGAAGATCCCCTCAGCGGAAGATAGCGCAGCGGTCATGAATGTTTTAGATGATATATCTCTTCGGTGTTCCGAAGGGGAATCCTTTGACGAGTTGGCAAATATCTTTTCCGAAGAACGAAACGAAAATATGATTGCTGATCTTGGGTGGTTCTCAAAAGATATGCTTCGGCATGAGTATCGGGAGCTGGTGTTTAATGCAGAAATGGGCGAAATTCTTCAACCGATTATCATTGGTGATGAATACCATCTTATTAAAATAACCGGTGAACATACTGAAAAAGGTGTTGACGAAGTGCGCATTTCGCTTATTGTCCGCCGTATTGACCCGGTAAATACTTATGATTATTATGCTACAGAGGCGGATGCTTTTCTTCTTGATAATGAAGACTACGGATTTGCTAAAGCCTATGAGAATGTAGATGCCCATCTGGATACTATAAAGGGCGGTTTTACAAAAGAATTTCCTTACTTCGGTAATTTCGGGTATTTTCCAACTTTAGCCAAATGGGCATACCGTAGCAAAGTCGGTGATTTGAGTCCTGTATACAATAATGAAAAGGCCTTTTTAGTTGCTGAATTATATAACATTGTTGAAGCATCCTATATGCCGTTTGAAGATGTGAGATCATCAGTGGAGCGTGGCGTTATTGCCAGTCTGAAAATTGAGAAAAGCACGGACCTGGTTGAGGGTGTTTATGATGCTATTATGCGCGGGGATGTTTCTTTGCAGGAAGCTGCTGATGCAAGTTCATATATTGAATACAAAACCATGTCCTTTACTTTGGAAAATCTTTCTTATCCTTTCGGATCGTCTCCGGTATTTTCCGATGTTATCAGAAACCTCTCTGTAAATGATATTTCTCTGCCTTTCGTTTCGGGACGTTACGGATCGGTTTTTGTACAGTTGACCGGTAAAACAGATGTAGATATGGGAAATTTTGCTATTGAACGCGAAAAAATCATGAGTGCGCTATTGGTTGAAAAACAGCATTTAGCACTTGAAAAATGGACGGACCATTTAAAAGAAAAAGCAATAATTAAAGATTACCGTGAAAATTTCGGTTTGAATTAACTTTATTTTTTTCTAATAAATATAAAAACGGGAACATCGTTCCCGTTTTTTTATGCTTTCATTTATTTGTTCTCGCCATCAATATAAATGGGTTACATTCTCCTTGTTGCGTTTGCTAATAAAACGTAGACTGCCTACGCTAAGGCTTTCGTCTTTAATAAAATCAATTTTAATACCATGTTTGAATTGGGTTTGGCGTAGGACCTTTTTATTTTCACGGATAAAATCAAATAACAATGGGTGGACATGCAATTCAACACGGCGTTCGCGTGTGTGCTGACGGAAATTGCGAACCCAAACATCAATTTTGGTTATCATGCTTTCTTTGCTGGGAATGCGGCCATAGCCATGACACATGGGACATTCGTCACTAAGCGAGAACATGACGGACAGGCGGATGCGCTCCCGGGTCATTTCCAAAAGACCGTACCGGGATAGATCGCTGACACTAACGGAAGCTCGATCCTTGGTAAGTTCTTCTTTAAATGTGCGAACCAAATTTTTCCGGTTTTCCGAAATCAGCATATCTATAAAATCAATTACAATTAATCCGCTAATATCGCGCAGACGCAACTGACGGGCGATTTCAACTGCAGCTTCAAGATTTATTTTGAGAATATTTTTTTCCTGCTCCTTGTTACCGATATACCTGCCGCTATTGACATCAATTACAAACATGGCTTCGGTGTGATCAATGATCAGATGTCCCCCGCTTTTTAGCCATACTTTACGGCGCAGCAGTTTGTCTGTTTCAGCAGTTATTCTGTAGGTACCAAATAAAGATCCGTCTTTGTGAAAAAATACACGTTCCGAAAGCTCCGAATCAAAATCTTTGACATAGTTCTGGATGGCTCGAAATTTGCGTTTATTGTCAACAATCACAGATTCTACATCGTTTGTAAACAAATCGCGGATAACGGAGGATGACATGCTCTCGCTCTTATATACTTCTATGGGTGTATCGTTATTATTTTTAATTGTATTTTCAATTTGCCCCCAGGAGGAAAGCAATTGTTTGATATCTTGCTTGATATTGCTTTCTTTTTTTCCCTCTGCCACTGTGCGGATAATTAATCCGAGCCTTTCGGGCTTGAGAGCTTTGGCAATTTCTTTTAATTTTGACCGACGACGGGGATTCTTGATTTTTTTGGATATGCCAATAATATCATGAAATGGCGTTAAAACAACAAAACGGCCCGGAATGGCAATATCTGTTGTAAGGCGTGGTCCTTTATTTGCATATGCGTCTTTTAATATTTGTACAAGAATGCGTTGTCCTTTATGAAAGTCTTTTGCTCCTGAAAATTGTTTTACTTTCCATCGGCCATTTACATAGCTGGCAATTTCCTGAGCTTCCGAAAAACCTAAAAAACCGTTTTGGCCGATTCCAATATCCAAAAAAGCGGCATGAATACCCTGTTGAACATTCTCGACGGTGGCATAATAGATGTTTCCTACAGAAGAGACATCTTCCGGCGTTTCAATATAGAATTCAACCAATTGCTTCTCTTCCATAATAGCAATACGGGATTCCAGAGATGTTTCACTGATGTATATATTTCTTTTCATTTTATTCCTTTAATGTGACTCGTTTTCGTTCACCGATATAATATGGTATATTTTCACCAAACGCTAGTTTTAGAAATTCATCCGGTCGGCCCGTTCGGGAATCTTCTACTTTGTAACAAACTGCCATTGAGTGCTCGTCAATGTTCCAGTATTTTATAAATGGCTTAAGGTCTATTTCTTTTATGCCTTTTTTGTGTTTACGTTCTACTATCCAACTATCTTGGGCGAGGATACGTTCAATATGCTGCCGTATTTCTATTACATCGATCGATTCCTGAAAATGAAATACATAATACAGTTCAGATGTTATTTCCATTATAGATTTGCGTTTTTCTGAATAATAATTTGCGCTAAGGATGCAAATACCTTCGGGTAAAACTGCGTTTAATTTTTCCACGGGGGTGTCAATTTTGTCATTTAACAGAATATCCATCGTTTCGTTGCTTGCATCATATCCCATGGGAATCGGATATCCAAGGGCAATTCGCGGTCGGCGGTTATATCCGTTGGTATAGCGAACCGGCCAATGCAGTACATTACATATGCGTTGAATAAGGCGAGAAAAATCATGGTGGCTTATATAGCGCATCAGGCCTTTTTTCTCAAAGTTTAGGCGCAAAGTATAATATGTTTGCGGCTGTTCTTTTGTTTTAGGTGCGGCTGATGGGATGGTGTGTGCTGATGAAGGGGTTGACCGGGCAATAAGATTCTTGAGATCACTATAACACAGACCGCATTGTTCACAATGTATTCGGCAATCTTCTGTGATTTCCCCTTCTTCCGCTTTTTGTTTTTCTTTTTTTAAAAATTCTATATCAACACCGGTATGAATAAAGGCCCAAGGCAGTGGTGTATCTACCGGCCATTTAGCGATGGCATTTTCAATCTGTATGTCGTTTTCTTCAAGAGCCTGATCCCAGGCTTTTTGATAAAACATTTCCGACCATGCGTCAAATTTTGCGCCGTATTTCCATGCTGAATAAATAACTTTACCGATTGCACGATCACCGCGGGACAACAAACTCTCATAAACTGAAAACCGCGGTTCCCGGTGACTGATCTTAACATTGGGTATATGTAATTGATTGCGGATAAAATATATGCGTCGTGTGAGTTCCTCTGGAGATACATGCTCTGCCCATTGGAACGGAGTATGAGCTTTGGGGATAAACGTAGACAGCGTGACATTAATCCGTGAATGTGGGTATTTCCGTGTAATATTTTGAATGCGCAGAATTAAATCTACAATACCCTGCAAATCTTCATCTGTTTCTGTGGGTAAACCGACCATGAAATAAAATTTTAGCGTACGCCATTTGTTTTCCAGGGCAAGATTAACGGAGGAAAAGATATCATTTTCATTGATTCTTTTATTAATAACATCGCGTAGCCGTTGGGTTCCGGCTTCTGGTGCAAAGGTCAAACTTGTGCGTCTCTGGTTTCCCGCTGCCTTTATGATCTCTAAGTTAAAGGAATCTAATCGCAATGAGGGAAATGATATAGCAATATTGTCTTCATCACAAATCGGTTTGATACCGTTTACCAGTTCATTCAATCCACTATAATCTGAGGTAGATAAACTTAAAAGGGATATTTCTTCATATCCTGTATTTTTTAATGTTTCCTTTGCCTGCTCGATCAGGTCTTCAGGATTACGCTCCCTCACCGGACGGTAAATCATACCGGCATGACAGAATCGGCATCCCGCACCGCAACCGCGCTGTATTTCCAGCGCAAAACGGTCCTGGGTAATTTCTATAAAAGGGATGATGGGGCGGGTGGGATAATAACTATTGTCTAAGTATGGTATTTTTGCCGCCTGTACCGGCCCGTCAATATTCTGATGATAACATTCTGGCACATACACACCTTCCGCAGGAAGATTTAATGCCTCTAGGGTCTCTTTTCTTGAAGCATTGTGTGCTTTACAGTCCCGAACAATATCACAGAGTTTTGGGGAAATTATTTCGCCGTCGCCAATAATAAAAACATCAATAAAATCAGCCAGCGGCTCGGGGTTGAAGGCGCAGCTTCCGCCAGCAAAAATAAGCGGGTCCTTATTTGTACGTTCAGCTGCATATATGGGAATATGAGACAGATCTAAAGCGTTCAGAATATTAGTATAGGTCATTTCATACTGCAGGGTAAATCCTACAATATCAAATGCGTTCAAGGGGTGTTGTGACTCAAGAGAAAATAATGGAACATTGTGTTTGCGCAGCTCTTTTTCCATGTCCACCCAGGGGGAGAAGCAACGTTCGGCAAGAAAATCTTTTTTAGAATTTATTATATGATATAGAATTTGATAACCGATAAATGGCATACCAACTTCATATGTATCGGGATATACAAGGCATACCCGACAGGATGTTGTATCCCAAGGGGTAATTTGTATGTTGATTTCGTGCCCTATATAACGTCCCGGTCTTTCTACCTGTGACAGCAAAAGGGGAAGGGTGTTGGAAATTGTGCTCATGGTGTTTGCTCTTCCTGCTGGGCAAAAGTGGCAATATTTTTTTCTATTATATTATTTTTCTTTTCGTGATTTTTCATATAACATGTTGTAACAAGCGTTTAATATATTTAATTATAGCGTGAATGCCCATAAAAACAAAATTCTTTTTTATTTACCTTGTTTTCGTTGACTTTGCGCTCTGCAACTTCTATTTTATTCAGCTTTTACCGGAAAGATGACCGAGCTGGCTGAAGGTGCACGATTGGAAATCGTGTGTGCTGTTAACGCGGCACCCCGGGTTCGAATCCCGGTCTTTCCGCATCACTAAATAAGAGAAAATTTAATCTGGTTAAATATATTTTTTGTTTGACTTTGTTTGATAATTACGTTAATATTTTTTTAGTTTGTGACTGTAGTCACATAATCATGATAATTCAATTTACTGAATACAAAATTTTCGTCCCCCTCTTGGGTAACTCCTTATGGAGTTACCCTCATGTCGTCACTTTTTAGTACATAAACACGGTTTGTTCTCTTCTTTCACATAACAGAAACTATATTATAAAAACTTAGTTGATTCATAATTTTATTTCGACAGCGACCGTAGGGGGGAGGATTAATAATTATCCGGGTTCTTTAGAGAAGAAGATATATAGTAATACTCTGTGTTTTATTGGGGTGTTTTCAGTAAATATCTTCAGCCGTCCATCGTGGCTATCATAATTGCTTTTATGGTGTGCATGCGGTTTTCAGCTTCATCCCATACTTTGCTGTAAGATGATTCAAAGACCTCGTTACTGACTTCCATAGCTGAAATACCATATTTTTCATATATTTCTTTTCCGACCGTAGTGTTTAAATCATGAAAGGCCGGGAGACAGTGCATAAAAATTGTTTCAGATTTTCCTGTTTTTTCTATCATATCCCGATTTACCTGATAAGGAAGCAGTAATTTAATGCGTTCGGCAAATTGATCTTCTTCTCCCATTGATACCCAAACATCGACATAAATGACATCCGCACCCAGAACTCCTTCTTTAATATTGTCGGTCAAGCGAATCTTTCCACCGGTCGTTTTAGCAATTTTCTCTGCGGTTTTTACTAATTCGGGGTCGGGGAAAAGGGATTGGGGTGCTACGATCCGGAAATCCATTCCCGTTTTTGCAGCCCCTATCATTAGGGAGTTGGCTACGTTATTGCGTCCGTCTCCTACAAAACTAAATACAACGCCTTTTAAGTGCCCGAACTGCTCTTTTATCGTTAACAGGTCTGCAAGTACCTGCGTGGGGTGAAAACTGTCCGTTAAGCCGTTCCAAACCGGTACTTCGGCATGCTTTGCCAGACCTTCTGCCACGCTATGTTTAAAACCACGGAATTGTATACCATCAAACATTCTTCCTAATACTCTGGCGGTATCGGCAACACTTTCTTTTTTGCCAAATTGAATATCGTTTTTTCCTAAAAATTCCGGGTGTGCACCTTCATCGATGGCAGCAACGGTAAATGCGCAACGGGTACGGGTCGAATTTTTTTCAAATAAAAGTGCAATATTTTTATGCTTAAGGCGTTCAGGAAACGTCCCTTGTTTTTTTTCTTCTTTTACTTGTGCAGAAAGGTCAATCAGATAATGAATTTCTTCCGGACTAAAATCCAGCAAGGTTAAAAAATGACGGTTTTTTAAATTGATGCTCATCGTTTATTCTCCTTAATTTATCCCATAATATAATGAGAAGCTTTTATGTTAAGAAACAGAGAAATTGTTTTATTGATCTTTTCTTACCGTGATATAAACATTCCTTTGTTTTATTATGAAAATAATGTGTTTTCGCTTCACCAGTGAATTAAAACACCTGTTGTGGCGATATTTCTCTGCTCTGGAATTAATTATTTAATTAATGCTGGAAGCGTTTTTTATTGTTTATCGTGTTTTGCCTTAATTTCACGGGCGCGCTGATATGCTTGTTCGTACTTTGCGGCGCTTTCGTCCCAGGAAAATGATTTTTTCATTGCAGAAGTTTGCATTTTCTGATAATGTTCCGGTCGATCATAATATGTTGATACTGCCCATCCTATGGTGTCATAAATAGCTCTGGGGGTTGCGTCGTAATATTTGAATCCGGTACCTTCTCCATTTGCTTCATCATATTGTTGTACGGTGTCATCCAGTCCCCCGGTTGCCCGGACAATGGGAAGTGTTCCGTATCGCAGAGAATAAATTTGGTTTAATCCACAAGGCTCATATAGGGAGGGCATTAGGAAAAAATCTGCTCCTGCTTCAATCCCATGAGCAAGTTTATTGTTGTAACCAATATGTGAACCGATCAATCCCGAATATTTTTTAGGCAGGGAGCCAAAATAGTTTTCTAAATTTTTATCCCCGGATCCTAAAATAGCAAATTGTACCCGCATATTCTTTACAATAGCTTCGATGGTATCTGCCAACAGGTATAGGCCTTTTTGTTCTGCCATGCGACTAATAATACCGATTATGGGCATGTTTCCCTCTTCGTAGAGATCAAATCGTTTCTGCAGGGTGCGTTTACAGGTTTTTTTGCCTGATTTGTTTTTAACGGTATATTTTTGGGGGATCAGTTTGTCATTTTCCGGGTCCCATTCAGTATAATCCACACCGTTCAATATCCCAATGTACTGATCTTCTTTTTTTTGAAGTACGTGATCTAAACCGTGAGAATAGGTGGATGTCAGTGTTTCATTTGCATAGGATGGGCTCACGGTGTTTACCAGGTCGGCAAAATGGATGCCGCCTTTAAGCAGATTAATACCGCCAAAATCTTCAAAAACGTGTTCATTAAAATCAATTTCGCGGAATCCCAAATAGTCATAACTTTCGTGTGGGTATTTTCCCTGGTATCCGATGTTGTGAATTGTTAACACTCCGGCGGCACTCCCAAGATACGGGCAATTCCAATGATGGGTTTTTAAATACGCCAACGCGGGGGAGGTCTGCCAATCATGGGCGTGAACAATATCCATTTTTAATTGCTTGGTTTTACACAAGTACATTGCCGCTTGAGACAAAAAGGCAAATCGCTTGGGATTATCAAGATAATCCTGCATTGCTGCGTTATGATACAATCCTTCGCGGAAAAAGTATTTCTGAAAATCAATAAAATAATATGTGAGGTTTTTCCGTATTTTTTTCGGGTGAACCAGGCACCATTCTTCCTGGTTGCCCATCCATACGTTCATAGAAAAGGGGGGTTCTTCCGATTTAATTAGCTCTGCGGGTATAGAAGCGTAATACGGCATTACCACTGTGACATTGTGCCCGTTTTGTGCAAGTGTTTTCGGTAAAGCACCGGCAACATCCGCTAGTCCACCGGTTTTCGCAAATGGTACACTTTCGGGTGTTACAAAAAGTATGTTGAGCTTTTCTTTCATTTTTATCCTTTTTTCATTTCGTCCTTTTACATTTTTTCCTGCAAATAAAAAACCTGCGCTAACACAACACATTGTTCATATTATCCACAGGTTTTATTTTAAACTACTTTATGTTTAACTTAAATGTAACCGGTATCGAGATCCATACACCAACATCCCGGTCACGTTGTTTTGCTGGTTTAAATCTTGTTTTTTTAATTGCAGCAATAGCCGCTTCATCTAACCCCGTACCGGGCATCCCCTTTAGAATTAAACAGTGTTCTACAATCCCTTTGTCATTAATAAAGGCTTGGACTACAACTTTACCCTCAATTCCGGCTTCTTTGGCAATTTCTGGATACACCGTATTCCGCGAAATAGCTTCCTGGCCGCCAATCGGTGTTGGGGGTTCATCAAACGCGATAAACTCAACAACAATTCCGCCCTGGCCATCACCCGGGGGTGGGGGTGGTGCATCAAGAGCTTCATAGTCATCAAAATCCATGTCCTCTATTGTGAAATCTTCAGAAATTTCTTCATCTTCACTCATCACGGGAATTGATGGTCGCTGTTGCGGTATCTCCATCTGTTGAAGTTCAATTTGTGGAATATCTTCTGATTGAATAAATTCAATGACTGTTTCTTTTTCAATTTGTGCGTCACGATCAAATTTTGGAAACAAATAGATACCTAAAACAACCAGTGCTAATACAAATACGAATGCGATTTCTGTTACAAAACCGGAGCGTGCTTTTAACCGTTCAAATGCTTTCGCTGGCATAGTATTACTCCTGTACTATCTATTTGGGCTTTGCGGAATAATTTACTTTGAGTGCGCTTGCATCCCGCAGTTCGTTCTGAACATCCGAAACAATTCCCATTTTGGTTTCCTGATCCGCCCGCAAAGAGATGGTCAGCACATTATCTCTTCTTCTGATGGGATAAATAACCTCTGAAATATCATAGACGTTGAAAATTTTATCTTGTATGTTAATCCGGCCCGTACGGTCGACAAAAACATACAATACGGATTGTTTTGGTGTATCAAGTTTTGCAATCGATCTCGCGCGAGGCAATTTAACTTTTAATCCCTCAACGGTTTTTAATGTGGTGGCCGCCATGAAGAATATCAACAACATAAAAATAATATCGGACATTGAGGAGGTGGGAATGCTGGATCTCGCTTTTGATTTTTTCTTAATTGCCATATTTTCTCCTACTGCGGGGTTCCAATAAGTGCTAGTTTTTTTACTTTTGCAATTGTTAGTTGATCAACCACATTAATATAGTCCTGATATTTTGTTTTTCTATCGGTCTGCACCGAGAACACCATATTCGGATTACCGGCTTCAAGTTCTTGTGCCTGTCGTGCAATTTCCTCTACCGGAATAACTCTATCATTAAATAATACCTCACCGTTAGAATTTATCAAAACCATAGTAATGTTTTTGGGGTTTAGCTTGATCTCAGAATCTCCGGGAGGTGGAAGTACAACACCAATACCTTTGTCGGTATCAACATTAGAAACCAATAAGAAAAAGATTAATAGCAGAAACGCAATGTCAGACATTGACGAACTGGGAATCTCCGCGAGTGGACGTTTTTTCTTACCTAACATGTGATTTTCCTATCTGTTTTATTTAACGCCTCTTTCTTCAAGATCGTCTAATAAATCCAAGGAACTTCTTTCCATATCTATAACCAGATTGTCAATCTGGAATAAGAAAAAGTTTTGAAACACTTGAATGATCATTGCGACAATCAAGCCAAATAGTGTGGTTAACAGCGCCTGAGAAATACCAACAGCAACAACAGCGGGAGACATATCATTTGCGGCGGCAATATCTTGAAATGCTGTAACCATACCTGCAACCGTTCCGGTAAATCCAAGCATCGGTGCAAGCACGACCACCGTAGATAGCCAAATCTGATTTTTTTCAAGAAATGTCATTTCAAGTGAACCGATTGTATCCAATGTTTTTTCAACTTTAGCAAAACCTTTACCAGAATGACGTAATGCCTCAGAATACATGGCTGCAATAGGGCTTGTTGATTCTTCACATGCTGCTAATGCGCCTTTAATCCCTTCTTCTTTTAAGATATTTTTAATGTCCTTTGTGAATGCTTTTGTTGTTGCGGTAATAGTAATTAGTGCGTACAAGCGCTCAAAAACAATCACCAAGCCAAGAATAAAAACAGCCAGAATTGGCCACATAAAGGGGCCACCTTCCAAAAAGAGCTTTACCATAAATTCGACCTCCAAATTATCGTTTAAATTTTCATATACAACATATTATTTTAAGAAAATACAGCTTTAAAGTCAATATATTAATGTACTGCCAAAAAATTTTGTGCTTCTTTTATTGATTCCAACGCTTTGTCAAATTGATTGTCATATAATAAACGTGCTTCATAGTATGCGTTATTGTCCCACCATATTTTTGTTATTTCTGACTTTATCTGCATCTCCAGATAATCTTTATCTCTTAACAGTTCATCCAATTTTATATTATCCACTTCCTCTGATATAAAATCGTAAAGTGAAAGTATGAAATTATCATCAAAATGGGTCTGATAAATAAAGGCATCCGGATCGGTATGGTATTCCGGATGTTGTTTGCTGTACTGTTGTGCATATTTAAAAAACATGCGAACATTTTCACTGTAAATCGTTATTGTGCTTTTTGATAAATCATAATTACGTTTTACAATAATGTCCGGAGTAATGCCGCCACCCCCATATACTGTGCGTCCGTTTTGGGTGCTGAATTTCGGACGGGTATTCAAGTGCGCATCCAGAGAATCATTAAATACGCTATCCGGAAGCATGTAGAGCTCTTCGTAATATTTCGAGGTCCCATTGTCATAGGAGCGTTGAATCAAGCGGCCGGAGGGCGTAAAATAGCGCGCTATGGTAACCCGTACTGCAGATCCGTCGCGCATTGCCCACTGCCGCTGTACCAGTCCCTTGCCAAACGAGGTTTCTCCCACTATCAGTCCGCGATCCAAATCCTGTAAAGCGCCGGAAACAATTTCTGATGCGGAGGCAGATCCACGATTAATAAGTACTACCACGGGTATATCTTCATATCTCCCGCCCTTAGTGGCAATATGTGTTTCTTTTGCTGATCGGATACGGCCTTCTGTATATACCAGAGTGTCTCCGTCTTCCACAAATTCATCAAGTATTTTTATTGATTGCTGCATATAACCGCCGCTATTATGGCGCAAATCAAGAATTACAGATTGCATTCCCTCTTGCTTTAATGATTCCATTGCATTAATAAATTCTTTGTGGGTTTTTTCGGCAAAACGGTTCAGCAGTATATAGCCGGTTTCATCATTTATCATAAAATATCCCGAAACAGAATAAAGCGGGATGTCATCCCGAATAATGGTCACATCAAACGGGTCTTTCACGCCAGCACGGAGAATGTTAACAACAACTTTTGTACCCTTTTTGCCGCGCAGGCGTTTTTTTGTTTCATTACGCGAAATTTTATATGCAGATTCATTATCTATTTTCAAAAATTTATCGCCTGACTGGAGCCCCACCTGATCGGCGGGAGTTCCAATAATCGGAGAAATGACAGTGACATAACCATCAATAATATCATATTCAATGCCAATTCCCTGAAACTCGCCTTCAAATTCCTCCTGCACGGTTTCAAAGCGTTTAGCAGGAATATATGTTGAGTGCGGATCCAGCTCTTCTAACAATCCCCGGTACGCTCCCTCCATAGTTGTTTCCCAGTCGACATCCTCAACGTAATTTTCATTAACAATGCCAATAATATCTGTTAAGACTTGCAATTTTTCATAGATATCTTTCGCGCCGGCGCGTAATTTTGAGATTTGTGCTATGCTAAGTGCCAGAGCAAATACAACCATTGTTAAAATAATGACTTTTTTGTTTCGTTTTATAAATACCATAATGTTTTTTTTCTCCATAATTTCTCAATCGTTTTTATATCAATAATATAAATATTAATCGTCTATCTCCTATATTTTGTTTCAAATTTTATGTTTTTTATTACAAATTCTTTAATTTAGAAAAAAAGCACCCTGATATTATTGGATGCTTTTTTAATATTAATTGTGTTTTTGTAACTACAGGGTGAATTTGAATTCATAACTTTTTACTAACTCGTCCAAAATCGGCGGGAACGCAGCTTCTTTTTTCCTTTCAGAAACAATGCGTTTAATTTCATCGCGGACATCGTCTATGGTTTTTCCATATTTGTGGTCTATGATCTTAATAATATGATATCCGTAGGGGGTCTCAACCGGGTCGCTGATTGTGCCGACGGGGAGTGTAAAGCTTGCGTCTTCAAAAGTTTGTCCCATACGGCCGCGAGGGAAATCCGCATACAACCCGCCACTATTTTTTGAACCCGGGTCTTCACTGTATTCAGATGCCAATTTTATAAAATCCTCTCCTGCGCGAGCGCGCTTTAACACGTCTTCTGTCAATTGCTTTACTTCGATTTTTTCTTCTTCTGATTTACCCTGTGTCATAAACAGAATATGGCGTACCGAAGCGGTTTCCAAACTGTATTGCTCTTTGTTTTCTTCATAGTAATTTCTAATGTCTTCCTCGGAAACATTGATATCCACATCAGTAAGAGCAATCTCGTCAATATACTTCATGATGAGCATATTCTTTCGCGTGTCCTCGCGAACAAAATCAAGATCTACCTGTTGTAGCTCTAATTGTTCAAGAAATGCCTCTTTGCCGCCGTTCGGAGCGTAGAGGTTTTTTTCGATAAAAGCATCAATGCTGTCTTTTGAAACACTTAATCCCTGGCGCTTTGCCTCTTCGAGCAAAATATCCTGTTGGGCTTTCAGGGTGACCACCTGCATTAAAAAGGCTTCAATACGTGACGGTTCAACATTATTCATGATACTTACGTCGCCGCGCATGCCCTGATATACATTTTCCATGATATCTAAATTTGTGATTTCAAATTTATTCGTCGTGGCCAACACAACGGTTGTGTCCGGTTTCATATACGAGATCTTTTCACCCATAACCGTAAAAAAGTCATGTTGCTCAGGGGTAAGTTTGGGTTTGTCACTACAACCTACAAACATCATCGTTGCTGCAACCATAATAAGTAAAATCCTTTTCATTAAATTGTCCTTTCTATTGATTAACATATTCTATTTTCATGTGATAATCCCATTGGTCAAAATACAGATTCCCGCCTTTCCACTCTACCTCACCGCGCTGAAAATCGTTGGTTTCGCTGCGCATATAGTGTTTTTTGGGGAAAAGCGGCATCGCGTAATCGTCATTTATAATCAGACGATAGGCGTCCATTCCTCCGAGGTAAAACCAATGTACATCTTCATTTTCAGAATTTGTGAGGCCGAAAGATTGATCGACCGGAATCCAGCCGGGGCCTTCGAAATAAATTTCACACCAATCGTGTAAATTTTTGCTTCCCGGGTGTAACATCCATCCGCTCTGCCAACGCGCGGGGATTCCATTGTAGCGCGCCAGGGTCATAAATAGTAGGGTAACCTGTCCGCAATCACCATGTTTGTTTTCAATCACATATTCCGGAATATTCTCAATTGTAGAATATTCACGGGCGCTTGCCCAGGGATATGCGTCGTTAACATACTTAAATATTTTTTTTGCCACGATATCGGGGTCCGTTTCATCTCCGACTATTTTTTCTGAAAGGGCCTTCACTGCGGGTGAAAACCGGATATGTGGATATCTTTCCGTGGTATATTTTTGATATAATTGCGCATTTTTATTGTATGGTAAAATATCCACGTTTTTTAAATTAAA
>JAGLUM010000087.1 GCA_023134755.1 Fidelibacterota bacterium
GTTCGGCGAATTGAGTGCCCGGCATACCTTGCAGGCCCTGCTGCTGACACAGCAACTGTTTGCCATTTTGGATAACAAATCGTTATGGGAAAACATCTATATTCCGACTGTCTTTTTTGTTGGAAAGACAGATGATCCCAATGTCTATGATTATAAAGATATTGCCGATCAGATCTATGGTCCGGATTTTATTTATCTGTCCGCCGACAACCTGGCCGATTCATTATTGCTGGCTCAATTCATGGCCGAAGCCCGCCAGCTCCCGCAGCCGGCCATCCCGAACTGGATATATGGTACGTTTGTTACCTATAAAGGATTTCGCTTCATGGGGCAGCGTTTTATCCCGGACTCGTATATGTTTGCCCATCTGGTGTATCCGTATGTCGGCAGCGCTGACTATCAGCGCTGGATGCCGAAAGGTCTGGATATTATGGCTATCTTAGGATCCGAGCGGGCCTACGCTATTCTGGATTCGGTTTATAATGAAACATCCTATCTGAATTACAGTGAACAGATCAGTAAATTCAAAACCGAATTTTCGCTGAAATCCCCTGCGGACTGGGCGCAGAATTTGTACTGGAACTGGCTGTATTGCCTGATGCCGCTGCTGTATCAAAAATCAGACGGGTATCCCTATTTTATGTGCACGACGGCCTGGACGGATAAAGAACTGTTTACGGCATTGGCCTCCTGGACGGAACTGCGTCACGATGCCATTCTCTATGCAAAGCAAAGCATGAGCCCCTGCTGTATACCTCCCGGTCCACCGCGCAGTTATGTGGAGCCCAATCCTTACCTCTATGCCCGTCTGGCCAGCCTGGTCAAATTTACACGTGATGGCCTGCACAATCGCGATTTACTGTTACCGGGCTTTCGGGAAAAATTAAATCTGTTTGAATCCCTGCTCTTATTTCTCCGCGATGTATCGATAAAGGAATTGGAAAATATACCGCTTTCTGTTCAAAATTATGAAAACCTTTTCTGTTTCGGCAAAGTCATGGAAGACCTGATCGTTGAAAAACCCGACCCACAACAAATCTGGAAGAAAGATACGGATGACATGGCAGTTATTGCCGATGTCCATACCGACTCAAATACCGATCGATGCCTGGAAGAGGCGGTGGGCTATCCGCTGGAGATATATGTCATCGTCCCGGAAGGTGATAAATTGCGCCTGACCCAGGGAGCCATCTTTTCTTATTATGAATTTAAACAACCGATCTCTGACCGGCTGACAGATGAGCAATGGCGTGAAATGTTGCAGAACAAGAAGGAACCAGATCTTCCGTCATGGAGTGCCGGTTTTATGGATGTGCTGGCATCTGCACCTGATTTATTAGATGGATCACCTGAAAATATTTATGATAAGGTATTTACATATATTTCTGACTCACCGCATAACTACACGGTTGAAGATTTTCAACT
>JAGLUM010000088.1 GCA_023134755.1 Fidelibacterota bacterium
TCAAGGGCTATATTACGGTCAAACCCGGGAATTACTATATACGAAATATCTAGATCATAGAAATACTAAAGTACGGAAATGTCTCATTACATTCGCCATAACGTTTTGCAGATAAAAGAAGTTGCCGAAGCCATTTATCCGCTGTTAAGCGAAGTGCGAACATAATCAATCATTTTCCCATTTTGCATGATAGTAAATGGCACATTTTATACGAGTATATTTAGATTGAAGTGTGGTAAATGCCTCGCTTATCCATGCTGCCTTATCACCTTTCTCAGGAAACTCTCCTACCCCCCACTCAGCAAGCATGATAGGTTTGTTTGGAAAGAGAAATATGAGTTCATTGTACACGAGCTCCATCCGAGTCTCAAAACTAGCCCACTCATCATCGGGAGCGTCAGCTACATATAGACTAATTCCTACCCAGTCAACATATTCATCTCCAGGGTAGTAAGCATCGATGGAGTTCCAGTTTTCATTAGGATAAGAAATATCATTCGCTTGGAAAAGCCATGTAACATTATTCACTCCCCCTGCTCTAAACAACTCTACCACATGACGATAGGTAGCAATATATCTCTCAGGCCCGTCAGCTTTTGAAGAATCTCCAAATTCAGTAGTACCATCTCCACCTTGATATATTCCACACCATGGATACCAATCCCCATTCATTTCATTCAAGAAACTTATCATCACGGGTTTATTATATCTTTTAACTTCGTCAACTACATTTATTGATAAAGCATTATCTAAATCTCCATCGATGATTTTCTGGAGGGAAAAATCAACAGATGGATTTCCTTCATCCATTATAGCCTCTGCCTCATGTTGCTCCAGCCTTAATCCAATAACAGGAACGGCACCATACTCTCCCACTTCGTCCAAAATTTGTTTCAGCGAAATATTTTTATCCCAACAGTACGTGGACCATGCTATTGCAACAGATTTGCCACATAACGTCTCAAACTGTTGTAAGTCTTCCGTAGTAGCATTCTCCACTCCTGTTAGTCTCATTCCCGGGAAAGCGCCTACATAACATCCATTCTCAGGGGGAAGAATATTTCCACTATCTGATACATTTTTTATTTTACCAATAAAATAATCTGAGCTAATACCATTTCTATAAGCATTTAAAGCCTCGGCTGAAGAATTTATTCGAAGATCCGTCCAACTTTTCTCAGTTTCCCTTTTTTCTGGTCCAATACATTCACTCATAAAGACCATAGTAATTAATAAGCCAACAACAAAAATTTCTCTTAAATGTTTTTTAGACATATTATCAGATTGCATTTTTCTCATCACCTTTTATGTTATCTTTCTTTTGTTTTTATACTTTGCATCCTTACGGTGAGCATTTCGCCTAACGTTGAGTATAAGAATAGTAACCGATTTCGAAGTTCAAATCCTTTAATTTACGATGAAGTTGAAGCGGACTACAACCCTTAAATTCACTACTGTCTCGGCTATTATTTTTATACATTGTTATACACCACTTTTTCTTACTTCTTTTATCTTTTTAAGTTCCGAAAGAAGATATGATCAATTTCATTTATAACCTCCTTTTTTTCACTTGTCTCCACACTCTTTTACCTAAAATACTAATAAAACGGTCCACAAATTTATTCATATCCAATGAGGTTATAATATTAAGATGATGTTTGAGGGAATGATGCTACAACTTTATTAGTTTATGATTTTCTTTACTTCCATCATTACCAATAATAGTGATGAAATAGACTCCGGCGGTCAACGTTTCAATGTCAATTGTTGATTGTTTCGAAACCATCTCATCCGAAAATACACTGTTTCCATATGAATCAGTTATCGTTACCAAATACCTGCCTGCATTGTTAAATCTTGAGATCAAGGGCTATATTACGGTCAAACCGGGAAATTATTATATTCGAAATATCTAAAGTACAAGGAAAATCAAGCTGAAGATTACTATTCAGGAATGCCAATGAAATGATAAAATTACACCAACACATCAACCAACTTAAAATGTGTCGCCATTATCTCAAAATCATCATTCATGTCATATTCCGGCCAGCAGGTTCGGTGCGCTTCACGGAAGTGTTCTGCGCTGGTGCAGGCTTCTTCTTTCCAGAGTTTATCGGGAAAATCACCAAAGGTAATTCTGTAAACTTCAGTAATTTGTATTGTACAACGGAGTTTTTGCTTTAGATCATAAACTTCGACGATATCACCCACCTGCCAGTTCCCGTCATCAAATTCACCTTCGGGTAGATGGTATTCATCTGCCTTACAGGCCGTCGCGGTCTTTTTGCCTTCCATGATCTCAATGATCAAGGAATCATCGTCCTGATCTTTTCCCCAGAATTGCATGCGTTTTAATCGGTTCATATTTTCACTGACATTTCAAGATTATCGTCTCATGAATAAATCTTTCGACTTCTTCACCTTCGCCAAGGCTTCGGTGAATCCGCTCAAGATGACAGATTCTGCTGTGTTTTATCTATCATCCATTATTCATAGTTCATCGTTTATCGTTTCTTCTTCCAATCGGTCTTATATACCAAAAAACCAAAGAGCAGAATCGCGATCGTTCCCATAATAAAGGGGGTCCAAACTTTCCAATCTTGCAATGATTGTATTTTATCCATACTCGGTTTGCCGATTATCATACAAACTCTGTTTATAAACATCATCACTCCGTAAAAAACCGCTGCATAGATCGATGCGATCAAGATGGATGTTTTAACGCTGAAATTCTTCATAACTACCTCCACTTATCATTTATAGTTCATAGTTTATCGTTATCCCCCCACCATTGTCGCAGGTACAGAACCCTCAATATAGAGCGGTAAAGTAAAATCAGTTGCGGTGCCGTCTACTAGAATGACATGGAAAGTACCTTCGACAACATAAGTTGCTATGCCGTCCGCAACGGCAGCAACCAGTGCGGCGCCTGCGGAGATACCGAGATTAAAGGTAACGGGCAGGGTAAGGGCTTCCGTTGCGCTGCCTGCAATAACAAAATTCGTCGAATAAGTATTTGAATAATAATGTTTATTGGATTTTACGCCTTCTATGGTGACGGTGTATTCAACTTCGTCAATGGTCGCTTCCCGTAGATCAAGATTATGGACCGAGCAGTCAACATCGAAATTTAAAGTGTAGGAGG
>JAGLUM010000089.1 GCA_023134755.1 Fidelibacterota bacterium
CGGTAACCGCGACAATACCGCTGCTGCCTTTTACTACCGGTGATTCCAGATGATATTGGGTCATCCCCATCATAGGACCACCCATAAAAATTTGGTTCACATTATCTTTTACACCGTCACAAGCATCAAAAAGGTTTTTAAATGGAGTTCCCAACCGGGCCATCAGGTTCTTCGGTTGATGAACACCATCGCCGGTAATCGTTATAACGCGCTGAATAAGGGGTTTCGCATCTACAATAGCTTCCGCGACTGCATAGGCAGTTGCAACATTGTTTACTACAACACCGACATCCATTGGTAGCTTACCTGCGGGAACTTTACGTTTCAATACTGAATAGATCAGCATTTTCTCTGCACCTTGCGGATATTTCACCTTCAAAGGCACCATGGTAAAGGGATAACCCAGTTCCACTACCCGTTTCTGCATACGGGCAATGGCTTCCGGTTTATTGTTTTCAATACCGATATAGCCCTTTTGTACATCCAGAATATGCATCATGATTGACATTCCCAGAAGAATTTTATCACTATATTCAACCATCAGACGATCATCAGAAGTTAAATAGGGCTCACATTCTACCCCGTTCAAGATGAAGGAATCGATAGTTTTATCATCCGGAGGATTAAGTTTTACGTGAGTTGGAAAGGTCGCTCCGCCCAGTCCGACGATCCCGGCATTTCGAATCGTTTCAAGCAGTTTTTCTTTTGGGGTCCATTTCCAGTCCTGAGTTTTTTCCAGCAATTCCCATTCATCATCTCCATCACGTTGAATATGGATCATGGTTGTGCGCATTCCAAGCGGATGATAGTATTTTTGGATATCTTTGACGACACCGGTAATTGTCGCGTGTACTGGCGCAGAAACATAACTATCACTGTTTGCAATAATTTGCCCGGTTTTTACCCGGTCACCCTTTGTTACAAGCGGTTCACAGGGCGTACCAATATG
This sequence comes from Fidelibacterota bacterium, assembly GCA_023134755.1. GTDB lineage: Bacteria > Fidelibacterota > Fidelibacteria > Fidelibacterales > Fidelibacteraceae > M50B103. Next base: position 950 of record JAGLUM010000089.1, read on the forward strand.
CTGCTGCAAAGGAATGTACACGTCGTCCGGCAAGGGTAGGATTTCAATTGCCTGATCATGGCTAAAATACTTGTAATCTTCAGGATGAAGACCTTTTTTAAATGTTGACAACTTCAATGCTTATCTCCCATTGAAAAGTGAGTTGTTTACTACCTAATTAACAATTTGTAAATATAGTAAATACCTTGCAAAATTCCATTGACTTTTTATTTTTTTCGCACAAAAATAAGCGGTCAGCAAATGC
>JAGLUM010000009.1 GCA_023134755.1 Fidelibacterota bacterium
TTACCAAGATACCATGGTGTTGGAGCATCAACAAATTCTGTTGGTACATAACCACGGATCAGGTTGTAAACTTGAAGGGTTCCTTCATATTCGCCAAGGGTCGGGTCTGAAATGGGGGAGCCGGCTGAAAACCAACCAAATGATGTCATCGGAAGATTCTTATATCCGGGTACGTAATCTAATTCAAAAATAGCCGTGTCTCCGGCACTTTCAACCATGGGGCCCTGGAAAAAGTCATAACCAAATGCCGCTGGTGCCAGATCAAAGGCGTCGTAATCGGTATCAGTGATTTCACCATTATAAGAATAACCCAAACTTAATACCGTATCACATCCGACAAAATCGTTGGAATATGAACCCAAATCCGGGTCGGCCCATTGCGATACATACATATCTGTGATGGTTCTTCCGGATTTGTTGATTATTTTATTGGATTTGAAAATGATCTGTCCCAAGCGGACACCGGGCTGATTATATGCCCAAAGGGTTGTCTGTAATTCAATACCAATGGGTAATGAACCATAAAGACCTGTGGTAGCAGACCGGCTATAATCATTAACAACATACCAAAGAACCTGATCTGCCTGAGCAATACCAGGTAAATCGCCAGTGCCATCGGCAGCATAAGTATAAACACCATCATTATCCATATCATAATATGGCGCACCGTGTTCTACCGGCCATTCTTCCCAGTCCAAAACATACTGATCCATTAGATCCTGAGTCATAGCAGTTGTAACACTGCTGGAGCTGATTTCATTCAGTTCTGCAGCATCCTGGATGAGCATTGCATGGGTCAGACTTTCATAGTCTGGGCGAATCCGGTAGATGCGGACCAGGGGATTTGTAATATCTGCTGTTTCAGCATCTTCATAATCTCCACCGGTAATAACCCAACCGGGGATCGTGCCTATATTATAGGTTTGACCGCCCACGCGGATATCATTACCAACATCGTTACCGGTGGTGTCGACTTTACCGCCCCAGAGAAATCCGTCCTGGAAAATTGTGCCGGCCGTACCCCGGGGATAAATACCTCCGGAGGAACCGTTGGGCTGTTGCGCGGATTTTC
>JAGLUM010000090.1 GCA_023134755.1 Fidelibacterota bacterium
CCCGAAACAACGCGTGCATTCAAATTCCAAAGCTCTCTTTCGGTATAATCTGACCATAAACCCGATATTTCTACGAAAGCATCGTCCTGATCATCGATAAACTGATCATCAGGTACATAATCCAAATGGACTTTTGCCTGATTTCCCACACTGTCACATACAGCAACCGAAATCTTAGCAAGTTCGTCAGCAGGAATACCCTTAATAGTTTCCCATTGATTTACACCCGTGATATTACAATCAAGTCGCTCGTAAATTTCATATTTAGTTTTCACGGTAATAAAGGGTTCATTCACTTGAAATACGGGACCATCGGTCGACATTTCAAATCGTATCTCGTCTCCATCTACGATCTCGTTCACGGTCAATACCGGTGCGATCGTATCTTCAGGATTGATCCACAAACGCATGGCTTCTACATCTTTGGCATACATGAATTCAACGCCATATTGATCAGCAAATTTGTGCATATATGCATTCACGGAATCCATCCCGGGAAGAAAGTCATTTTGCGGTAAATGTGACCACAAACATACCATCTGATCATTCCCATTTGCAGCTTCCTGGAATAATGTTTCAACGTGTCTTACTGAATACATGCTCGTGAACATCAATGAGCGTAAACGCCATTGTTTCAGATCACCCTCAATTTGGTAATTATCTACGTTGGGATGATACGGGACAAAAGCACTCGGTGATTCCGACCAATCAATAATATTATTGGTGGGTTCTTCATAATCACCCCCTTTTGCGGGATAGCAATTTGACATATCAAAAGGTATAAAACGTTCCTGATAAGCCTGCCACACATTATCCATGTAGTGCCAGCCGCTACGGAAAGAGATAGGAAAAACATCATCTTCTATGAGAAATTTGCATAAGCATTCTTCATAATCAGCCTGATTTGTCGTAAAATCAAGTCCCTGGTTATAATAATAGATCCCGTCTCCATCGTAATCGGACCAGTAATAGTTATGATAATGTAAGGTCAATTGATCATCATAACGATTAATGGCTTCCTGATGATATTTTTTCATTAGATATAAAGTGATACTGTTCCGAATGGGGATATTACAGTTATTTGAAAGATGAAAAACATTACCGGCCATCATCCACCAGGTCATTTTCATGGGAGTACCGTAACTGTCTGTAAGGGAATCCCGAAAAGCAGGATCCATCACTCCATATCCCCAGCGTTCAGGATCAGAATACAAGCCGGATTTAAAATATCGTCCATCGTACCGGGAAGTACTTAATCCTTCCCAAATAGAAGTATCCGAACCGAGAACCAGATAGACTTTCCCTTTTTCCGCTGCAAAAACGGGGATAAGCAGAATAAAGGAGATAATAAGTGCTAAAATTTTCTTACGTTTCATATTATTACCTATATTATTTTGTGAAATATTTGTTGCATATAGATCACGAGATCATTTTTTATTTTAAATCATTAATTTGCCAGGGTAAAATAACCGCATTGGGAATATTTAAGTTTTCTTTTACCCGCATAAACGCAATTCCGGCATATTTTTTCGAGGAGCCTTTCCAATTCAGCCAAGCATCATATTCGGTCTCAAACGTGGAATAATTGCTGGTAGAGGCTTCCCTGAAATACAATTCGCCGTTCTTTTCAATGATCATCAGCATATGGGCTGAAAAAACATCATTTTTATCAGCATACAGCATCGCAACTATATCACCGTTATGAATACGGGGCTTTACCTTATCAAGATACTCCATTGGAACATAATCTACTGTTATGCTACGGTCTAATTTAATATAACGGAGGTCCGCCATTCCTTTCCCTTTGAAAAAGTTTTCATGGGAAATCGTACGTGTCATACTTTTCGTATATTTTCCACCAACTTCACGGGATACATCATCAAGGATCCAGGAATTTTCAGGTAGCCAGTCCGCCATGGTATAATGATTCCGTGTTTTCATACCGATCATACCATCTTTATAACGGATCTGCTGTAAGTTATTAAAGAAATTATCCCAGGAATCAGAAATGGACAATGCAAGTACATGCTCGCAGTATATCATACAGTTGCTACTGTCAAAATTGACCAGCGGATAGGTTTCCAGCAGAGCATAGGGACCGTCGCCGGTTGCGGTCCAACTGTAGGGGGTTCCGAGGAACATCTCAGAATAAAGATTGATCCTCTCTGTAATGCTATAATCATTTTTTGCGTTTATCCGCAACATGGAATCAATTTCTGTATGGGTCATTCTTCCGATAACAGCGGGCGAATCAAGTGATTTGGATGAACATGATATGAAGATCGCGGTAATACTGATAAAAATGGATATTTTTTTTATAATATTTTTCATACAATTTATTCTTAATACGTTATTTCAACTTCAACAGTATCGAGAATACCCTTGATGGGGACACTGGGCTTGCGTATAACAGTGGTGATGGTTTTAATTCCATCATATTTATCTTTAATGGTTTTGCCTATGATACCGGCAAGGGATTCTATCAGATGTTTTTTCTTTTTCGTTATGATATGCTCAATATCATGGTAAATGGCCTCGTAGTTGATGGTGTCTTTCAAGTGATCCGTTTCAGACGCCTTTTTTAGATCACAACCGATAATAATATCTACTTCGAAGCGGGCTCCAAGTATTTTTTCACTTTCCGCTACACCATGATAACCATAAAACACCATATTTTTTAAACGTATGTAATCCATTGTATTACCCCTTTTTCTTTTTATTGTGTCCATTTTAATTTATTGCGCACAACTGAGAAAAAATCACTGTTAGTTGAACGAACCAGTTGCACATCGTAGGGAGCACGTTTAATTGTAATTATTGTATCTTCCTTAATAGGTATATCTTGCTGACCGTCAATACTTATCATGCAGCCCTCGGTTAATTCCTTAAAGGTAATTCTTATTTCACTGTCTCCGGACACCACAGTGGGGCGATTTGACAGCATATGTGGACAGATGGGATTAATAATAAATGCGTTTATTCCCGGGGTAACGATTGGTCCCCCACTGGATAAGGAATACGCGGTGGAACCGGTAGGCGTAGCAATGATCAGTCCGTCACCCTGGAAGGTATTCATATACTCATTGTCTACGTGTACATCCATGGTAATCAATTTGAAAGAATGTGCCCGGAAGAAAACTGCATCATTCAAGCCAAATAAGGTTTCATCATATGTATTTATATGAGATTCAAGTACCATGCGTTTATCAATTTTGTAGTCACCGGATAAAATATTTTTAAGTTTTTTTTCATAGGTCTCGCCGGATAATTCTGCAAGAAATCCCAGACGGCCAAAACGGATACCCAACATTGGTATTTGTTTGTTCCTCATCAGGCGTGCAGCTCGTAATATGGTGCCATCACCACCTAGAACAATGAGTAGATCAATCATTTTCAGCATATCTAAAAGGGATTTCCCATATGGATATCCGGCAATATCAGCAAATTCAGATTCCACACAGAAATCCACATCATTCATCTGAAGCCAATCCAGAAATTTGCAGAAAAAGGGAGTAATTTTTTCTGAGTAATTTTTATTTGCAACAATACCAATTTTCATGATAATTCCTTTGATTTCATTATGCTATCTAGTGTCAATACAGCTTCTTCGGCAGAATGTACAGCAATAGTACCGGGAATATCCCAGGATCCCAAAACAATAACCGATTTTCCATATTGCAGTGCATGCCCAATTTCAGATAAGGTGCCGTATTTTCCGCCAATGGCCACAGCAGCATCACAGGCGCAAGCTAAAATCTCATTACGGGCCAAACCAATACCTGTTGCGATTGGGATACTGACAAAGGAATTTGCATCCGAATCGTCAGTACCGGGTAAAATACCCACTGTTAAACCACCTGCTTCATTGCATCCCCTGCTGACAGCTTCCATAATTCCGCTTCGACCACCGCAGAGCAATATCCAGCCGCGTTCAGCGATAGCTCTCCCAATAGCTTCTGCATCTTCACACTGTTTGGGATCTGCTTTACGTCCGCCAAAAACGGAAATGATTCTACTGCGCTGTATTTTTTTAACCATATGAAAAGGTAATACATTCTTGAAGACAAGTAAAGCGGGAAAGTTTGTCAATGTAAATTTTATGACCTGCAGAATTGAATATTTTTCAACAAATTTCCGCCTATTTTAAAAACAACATTTTTCCCATTTCTTCTGTTTCATTTACTCGGAGTTTGTAAATATAACAACCGCTGGTAAGGCTACGAGGAAACCAGGTAATTCGATAAGCGCCTGCATCCTGATACGCATCAACCAGTATATCCACCAATTCGCCTTTAATATTGAATATCTCAAGCAGAATATGCGCATCCCGACTTATTTCATAGTGAAGATTTGTACAGGGATTAAAGGGGTTGGGGTAATTTGGATAAAGCAAAAAATGACCGGGAATGTCTGTTTCTATGTCTTCATAATGGATCGCGGTATTTCCTGGGTATGTCAGTCGCAGATCGTCAAAATATAAAGTACCTTGTTGAACACCGGTTTTTAATTTGATATAAATATTTTTGATTTTTACCGGATAAACGGCATCAATTCCCGATGCATCCATATACAGAGTTTCATAATTTTCACTGTTATTAATATATCCGGATTGATAAACGGTATGAATATTTCCCGCCGCATCTTCCAGATTGACATACATACGATGATTTAAACCGTCACTCAATACATCGAGCATGATAACTTGCGGAATACCAGGTATTTCTATCTCTTTACTTAAGTATATTTTTCCGCTGTTTACGGTGCTGTAATCGATTTGAATTGCCTTACTTCCATTCACACCATCCGGACGATCAGTCAGAGTAATGTGCGTATTTACTGTATCCAGATTTTCTCCACTCAACTCCCATCCGTTCAACGATTCCATCCGATCAAGAGATACCTCCCCTTCTCCGATATATACTGTTATGGATGTTGAATCAACCTGGCTTCCGTAATGGACATAAAGGGTCGTATTTCCTGCGGATTTTCCTTTAAAAATTCCATTAGCATCAATGCTCCCGATATTATTGTCTGCAATACTGAAATCAAATACATTGTTTGGGACACGAACTGTATCTTGATCTTGGTTAACGCCATGGACAGTATAATGAATTGTTTTACTTGTATCTGTCAAAGTATTTCTGGGTGTGATAATGATTGGGTCTAAACTAATTGGTTGTACAAACATTGAATCTGTGATCACTCCGTTCAAATCGACATATACATAACCTTCCTGACCTTCAGCTGATGCGGTAAATTCAAAATTACCCTGTTCACCACCTAGCACTCCAATAGCAGGGTCGCAGTTAATTTGAACTTCACCCCAATTAGAGACTGTTTTAGGATTGTAATTATCATCCCATCCCGATGCATAAAATTCAAAAAATTGTTTTCTGTATATTTTCAAGGTATCCAATTCTATCTGTATCATCGAAAGCGTTCCTTCCGGCGCAGTAGAATAAACACCATAACAATTTCGCACTGAACGCTCAACGCCATCAGATGGTGTATTGACGACATCATTCCCTATGACCATGACACTGGATCCACCGCCATCAAAATTCATTGCGCGCCAGACACCCAGATCAACCATGATATCGGCTAAATCAACCAAATTTATACCGATGCTACTTGTTTGACGACCATCAACTACAATAAAATACATTTTTGTTGTATCCTGATTATAGCCGACAGCTGTCCGTGGATGCAGATCGGTTGCAAAACTACCGCCACCATTTTCATTTGCATAACCGGTCAAAGCATAATTTTGACCATTACGCACCATCATCGGGTACCCGCCTATAAGGTGTTTTAGAGGCTTTACTAAAGGTAAATAGTTATAACTGACACCCGAAACGCTGAGATCTTCAAATGCTCTCATCATTAAAAGTACTTTTATAGTATCGCCTTGTAGATAATTATTTTCAAGAAATGTAGCAGCAGTTCCATCACCGGATAAAACAGCGCTTCCAGTACCAAGGCTCATATTTCCCGTAGTGCTCTTTGTTTCCATAATACAGACCATTGTATCATTTACAGTCCATTCATTAAGCGGTCGAATACGAAGTTCAATTCCGGAAGCTGTTGTTCCTGTCGAGATCCCTTTATAATGATTATAAAAAAGCATCTCATTGCTTTCGCGGCCCTCATTGATATCATCGATATTTGCCTGGTTCTTGTTAATGAAAATATTGCCTTCAAACACATTGCAACTTATCGTGGGTTTATTATTTTCACCAATACTTGTTGCCGACCAGTAAACCGGCGAAACAGTGGTTAATTTTTCTAATTTTGTAATCTTCCCGTTTACAACTCCTGCATTGGTCGAACGTCCGTCAGGTTCATAAAAATCACCATTCGTCGCGCCAACAAGCCGGTATCCGCTTGTTTCCTTTGCATTCGCCATAACACTGGGTTTTTGCAGTCCCCCGCCATCTACTGCCTCAATATTGATATATGGATTATCCAAGTCTACCTCTAGAACATAGATCATCCAGGGTTTTGATGGTGCTTCCAGGGTTTTTTGCACCACTCCCGGACCTACATTTCGTACACGGGTGGTCATTATTTCCGGAAGTTCCGCGAATAAAAAGGAAATGCAAAATATAAGGTTTATTAATATTGCAGTAAATAAAGTATGTCGTCTCATCTTTTCCTCATTGTAATTAGTTCAATAATCGCGGGCTAAGTTAAAAATTATATTATTGAATTCCAATTTATGTTTGTGAATAGTTACTGTATATCAGCATAATAAATAAATATTAATTATATGATCGATTTAAGGTAAGTTTTTGCTTCCTTAAAAAATTTCATGGCATCCGGGGTCTGATAATCCGGATAGGTCCACGGCAGTAAAACATAACCGTTGCCTTTTGCGATAAGTGTGCACTCGGAATAAATGCCATCTGCCAGATAGCTTCTATGTGAAAATGGCTTTGTGGTTAGTAAGGAAAACTGGTATAAAGTCAGATAACCCGGGTCAAGATTTAAGCAGCGTTTCCCCTGTTTTGCATAGCGTGATTCAATGAATTGTGATTCCAGTTTGTATCGATGTACATGCTCTAATGAAATACAGGGTGCAAAAATATAAAATTTTTTCCATAGCATATCTCCCATCTCTGATTGATAGTATGAACTAACTTTATCAAACTGAAAGCAGTTGCTTTGGGAATATATTTTTCCATAATATCGCTGTAATAAGGATTCAATATCTACAAACATGTCCACATCATTTACCATAACAGCCTGAAACAGCAATGCCCGCGGTGCCGGATCGATCTTAGCCATATAATTTCTCCTTTTCATCGAATAATAATAAATTTTTAAAAAGATGTGAAATAATAAAAAAAACATAATACATTGTAATATGCTTCGATTAATTAATAAAACACTTTTACATCCGGTATTGCATTATGTGGAATCCCATTACCGTCATGCCGGCCTACCTTCCCTGTTTTACAGAAAGGAACCACATATATTATTTGATATGCCCCGTCGACTGGATCCCGGACAGGATTTACCGGTGTTTTGTATAATAAAAGACGCGGATCGCTTTCCTGTAACCATAAAAAGCATTCTCATCAAAACCCATGGTGGTAAACTTCTCTATCATGAAGATTGCGATATCCGGGTAAAAGATTTTATTTATTATCATCTCTGTTTAATTCCCCGGGAACTTCTTAAACCCTATGCAGGACATCCCTTGGATATCATTCCGGGAATTGAGATCGCGTTCAACAATAAGATTCGCCGGATCATTGTTCATAATTACAAACAGTTATCACATCTTCCCTTAAAGGTGTTTATTGCCGAAAAACCCTTACCGGGAAGCGATATGTACCTCTGGAGCGATTTACACACACATTCCATTTACACCCACAATCAGGTCGAGTTCGGGGCTCCTATCAGCGTTATTGCCCAAATGAGCAGTGCTTTTGGACTACCTGCAGCCGCAATTACGGATCATTCCTTCGATTTGGACGATGCAATGGGTATATACCATCAACCGGACAAAACACTCCCCCGCTGGCATGCATTACAGAATGACATAAATACCGAGCAAGATTTTATTTTTATATCCGGTGAGGAAATTTCTTGTGGAAATGACAAACATAAAAATGTTCATTTACTGGTCTATAATTATTCGCAATATATCTACGGCGATGATGATAACAGCGGGGGGAATACCCTGCAGCGTCCCACAATCAGTTATCAGGAAATTTTTACGCGTACTCTTAACCAGGCATCTGTATTTGCTGCTCATCCTGCAGAAAAAACACACCTGATCCATAATCTTCTTTTACATCGTGGTAATTGGGATATTCCCCGTACTCGGGATGTACACGGGTTTCAGATATTTAACGGCTTTATTGATAAACATACACGCAAAGCGCTACGTCAATGGACAGAAAATCTTATCCGCGGCCGCAAACAGTATATTATTGCTGGAAACGATGCCCATGGAAATTTTAACCGTTTACAGAAGGTTGTTATTCCTAATCTCTTATTATCAGAAAATACGGACCATTATTACGGCCGTCAACGTACCGGGTTACTGCAGGCCGACAGCAGAACGTCAGCTATAGAAGCTATCAGCAATGGACGGATGATAGTTTCAAATAGTTACAGTCTTAGATGTGAAATTGAAAATGTTCAGCATGACCGCTTTATTCTGGGTGATCATGCACAAGGCAACAATCTCAAAATCCATCTTCAGGTTCAATCAAACAGTGAATACGGTCCTTTTAAACATGTCCGGGTGTATTTTGGTAATTTTCAGCAACAAAAAGAAATACTGCTGTGGCACAATTCCAGCATGCGATTTAATTTAAAGAAAACCATCTCGTTTAAACCGTCCGCGCCGGGATATATTCGCGTGGGAGTAACCGACCGCTATTCCGCATGGAAACGTTTTGCGTTTTCAAACCCTATCTGGATAAATTAAGGAAGAGTTGAATTGTTGAAGAGTTGAGATGTTGAGAAGGACCCCTCCAAACCTCCCCAAAGGGGAGGCTTCAAATGAGCCCCTCCTTTGGAGGGGATGGGGAGGTCGAAAAGATTCAATCTGTTCTCTGCATTACCCCTTACTAGTTGCCCTCTTAATACTTTCAGGGATCAATATTGCGGTCAGTAAAAATATCAGCGCCAATATTGCAAATATCAGATACAACTCACGATACATGGCAAATTCATGGGTTTGATATTCCTGCCGTTCTCCATGTAAAATATGATTATATATAGCTTCAATCGGATTACGCACCGCTCCTAAACGATAATACCGCCCGTTAGTTATAGATGCAATCTGTTTAAGCGTATTTTCCTGTAAAGATGTTGTAATAACACGTTTATTGCTGTCACGCATATAATCCACAAGATTACCCTGTTTATCATATACAGGGATAGTTGAACCTTTCAGGGTTCCGACGCCAAGAGTATATATAACAACTCCTTCCTGAAATGCCCGCTGTGCAGCAGCCTCTATTTCTTGTTCATGGTCCTCTCCGTCACTGATCAAAATAATTGCTTTATATTGCTGATTTTCATCAGGAAATGCATCGCAAGCGGTATTGATCGCATCCGAAAAAGCTGTTCCCTGTACCGGCAAAAGATCAGTATCCATCATTTCGAGCATCATACCGGCAGTCCGGTAATCTGATGTAATCGGACATTGTAAATATGAAACACCCGCAAATGCAATTAGTCCGATACGGTCGCCTTTTAACTGACTTATCAGGCGTTTAACCTCATATTTTGAGCGTTCCAGACGGGATGGTGAGATATCTTTTGCTGACATACTGGTTGATAGATCTAAAGCAACAATAACATCCATGCCTTCCTGTTTCAGCTCTTTAAGTCCGGAACCCAGACGCAGTCCGCTCGCGGCAAGAATCATCATAGTAAAAGACAAGAAAAAGCATATTTTTTTAAGTCCGTGAAGAGATCGATGGGTTTCCGGATATAAACGCGGGATCATATTGGGATGGATGTGCTCTTCAAGCTTTTTTTTTCGTTTTCCAGCAACAAATCTATCAAGTACCCAAACAACAGGAATCAGCAATAAAAGCCATAATATCTGCGGATAGGAAAAGCTCAGCATCAGACCTGTCTCCATATCATAAATTTTAAAAGATATGCTATTAGAGCAAAAAGTAAAGAAATCAAGATATATCCTAAAAAGCGTTCATCCCAGTCCATATATTGCTGTGTATTAATTTCAGTTTTCTCTAAGGCAGAGATTTCATCCCAAATTTCCTTTAATTTTTCTTCGGAATCTGCGCGATAAAAACGGCCATCAGTTTCTTCGGATATCGCGCTCAGTAAGCGGTCATTTAAGGGTGGAATTCGACGGGAAAACAGGAAACCCTGCTGTGTTATTCCCTCGCTACCAGCCATGCCAATGGTATAAATACGTATGCCAAAATCCTTCGCAAAGGATGCTGCTGTCATAGGGTCAACATCTCCCGCGTTGTTTTCTCCGTCTGTCAGCAAAATAATGACTTTACTCTTGGATTCTGTATCCCGTAAACGGTTGATGCAATTACTGATAGCCAGGCCGATAGCGGTTCCATCCAGTGATTGCGGGACAATCTCCATGTCTGATATCAAACTGCTTACTACATCATAGTCCGTTGTTAACGGACACTGTAAAAAAGATTCTCCGGCAAATACTACCAAGCCGATACGGTCCTGCTGTCGTCCATTAACAAAATCTTTTGCTACCGTTTTCGATGCTTCAAGTCGGTTTGGTTTAAAATCATTAAGCTGCATGGAACCGGAAATATCCAAAGCCAGCATAATATCAATCCCATTTTTCCGGATGTCGCGATTTACATTCCCCAATTGTGGACGTGTGATCGCAGTAATTAAAAAAAGAGCAGATAACAGAAATAATAATTCCGGGATAAAAATTTTATAATAAAAGGGCTTGTACGCTGAATGAAGCGTACGGGTTGTCCCAATACGCAGTGCATACCGTTTTTTATGCTGATAGAAATGAGCCGCAGTGAAAGCTACAGCAACCGGAATAAGTAATAGAAATATATAGGGATAGGCAAATCGAAACATTGTTATTATTTTTTATCTCGTTTTTCAATTACATCGCTCATAAACCATAGTATTATATCAGCGATCTCTTTATTAAGATCTTTCTGAGTACGCTTTTCTTCTTGCAGAAGTTCCAGAGAATGCGCGGTATTAGGTATTAACATCAGATGTGCATGCGGATTTAACGCGCCCATCATCAGTTCAAGACGGCCGCGATCGCTAAAGCTGTCCTCTGTCCCGCTGATAAACATCATCGGTTTTTTGATCTTAAATAACAATTTACGTGAAAATGAGATCTTTATTTTGGGAATATGCAGTGGAAAACTTAAAAAAATATATCCCATAGCTTCTGAAGGATTTAATATAGCAGAAATTCTTGCACTCAGGGATTTCCCACCGATAAAAAGAAATTTGCTTTTCGGCAGCTCACTTTTGACATCATTGATAACAGCCTGATAGGTAATAAGGCATTTGCGTTTTGAAATAAAAGGTGACGGATTATCTAAAAAGGGGTAATTAAATCGAACAACATTTACATTCTCTTTAGGCAGTCTCTCGCTCAGATATTTGATCAGAGGTTGATTCATATCATTATATTTTCCGTGCCCGAGTATTAATGTAACATCGGAAGGCTTATTCGGAATAGCATAATTAATTAAAAATTCTGCTTTTTTATAGGGGTATATAATATTTTCAATGTGTTTCATTCGTCATCCTCATCAAAAGAACCGTCATCAATTGATTTTAAATGCTCAAAATAGTCCGGACCAACCAGCACTTTACGGGCTTTGGAACCTAAAGGAGGTCCTACAATTTCAGCTTCTTCCAGTTCATCGATTAAACGACCGGCACGGCTGTATCCGACTTTTAGTCTGCGCTGTAATAAAGAAGC
>JAGLUM010000091.1 GCA_023134755.1 Fidelibacterota bacterium
GAAATTACCATTAGGCCAAAAAATAGAAGAATATATATTTACAATCATTAACTAAGTAAGGGTGGAGAAAAAAATGGGGACGAACATTATTCTCGAAAAGAGTTTTCAATTTGCTATTCGTATTATAAAAGCATATCAGTATTTGTGTAAAACAAAAAAGGAATTTGTTTTATCCAGACAATTAGTGAAATCCGGTACAAGTATTGGTGCGAATATTAAAGAAGCTATGCAGGCGCAAAGTAAAAGAGATTTTCTTTCTAAAATGAATATTGCTCTTAAAGAAGCAAGCGAAACCGAATATTGGATTCTTTTATTAATGAAAACAAATTATTTTGATCAAAACGCTCAAATTTTTTTAGATGACTGTATTGAAATAAACAAAATCTTACAAACAATCGTTAAAACAACAAAAAGTAATATTGGTTAATAAGTAATTGTCAATTGTCCTCTGTCAATTGTCAATTATTTTTTTTCTCTTTCTTTCAATACTTCCGCCGCCGGAATCAAAAAGCATTTAGGATCAAGCAGGTATTTCCGTACAGAGGTTGCCAGTATACCACCCTGCGCACCATCAAAAATTCGGTGATCCAGGGTTGCTGCAGCCGGCATCATCTTGCGAATGACAATTTCACCATCACGAACCACCGCTTTCTCTTCAATTTTTCCTATTGCAACAATTAAAGGAATATTGGAAATCGGCAGCAAGGCAGGAAAACCGAACTGAAGATCGTGGGTGCCAATATTGGTTACCATCGCTGAACCAAAGCTATCATATTTTAGATTCAGGGATTTCAATTCATTTCCCATTATTTGGGTCCACCAACGGGCAAAATTTAACAACCAATTCCGAAACGGCCATGGTAATGAAGCCAATAAATTCTTTTTCTTTAAAGCGCCTTCTTCATTTCCTTTCTTACGAGAATGTTCTACGCGGTCAGCCATTTCTTTGGTAATATCAAAAATGCTTTTGTGTTCAATATTTCTTAAAACAAAACCGCCCATTTCATTTTTTCCGCCTTTACTCACGGCAGTGAAAATACCGACGTTCTCCCGGGCATAAATATTACCACGTGAAATATAGGCGTTGACATCCGGGATATCCAGTGCAATGGCCCGTCCAATGGCGGCTATAGCAATCTGGGTAACAGTAATGCGGATACCTTTTGCTTTTTGCTCTTTTATAAAGTCAAGGACTGCATCCATTTCGACCTCAAAGGTACCGTAGACCCGTCCGTCAACGGCTTTCTTATAAATAGCCGTGGCCGATTTACGCCATGGGGTATTGTACTCGAGATTGATTTTTTTTCTCATGTGATTTCTCCTGTGTTCTGGGAATTTAGGGTTTTTACTCAGTTTTTAAAAGGCATTTTTTAGTGTCGGAGTTCGGAGTATAAGAGTTCGGGGTGTGACGGCTATCACAGTCAAAATTTTGGGGTGTCAATATTTCATCTAAAGGTTTATTTTTGCAGTTGGGAGGACGACGTATGAATATCGCTAAGAGCTACAAAGAATTAAAAGTTTACAAAAAATCATATCAAGCCGCTATGAAGATCTTTGAATTATCCAAGAATTTCCCTCAAAGTGAACAATTCTCACTTACCAGTCAGGTCAGAAAATCTTCAAGATCGATTAGTGCGAATATCGCGGAAGCGTTTAGAAGAAAAATCTATCCTAAATCTTTTATATCAAAGATCAATGAATGCGAAGCCGAAGCCGCGGAAACTCAAAACTGGCTTGATTTTGCATATGATTGTGGCTTTATTGATCAGAATAATAGAGATAGACTCTATCATACATACGATGAAATTATTGGAATGCTTGTCAACATGCGACTTTCTGCAAACAAATGGAAACCACATTAATTCACATTACTTCTCTACTCTAAAACTCCGAACTCCCATACTTCGATAAAGTGCTTGTTTTTTATATTCAAATGCCCCTATATTTTCCGGCACAGGGAATTTATCAGATCGTTAAACACAGGAGGAAGCTATGACCCCTTGGAATTTTGCACTC
>JAGLUM010000092.1 GCA_023134755.1 Fidelibacterota bacterium
AAGTATCATGGAAACGGGTTATCTGGTTTGTAGGATTAACCTATTTACTATCATTACTGTTGTGCGGCTTTGTATATCAACAGGGAAAAAAACTGGATCCCGAGTATCCCGCCATTAAGCATTTTATGGATATTGCACAAAAAGATCCGGATGCGGTAGCCCGCTATTTGGAAATGCATCCGGAAGTGACAACAAAAGATCTACCCACAGTTGTTCCGGGTGTGGGAGGGGTACTGAAATTAACGTCACTTGAAGAACAGGTTGCAGTATATGTCTCACAAAAACATTTGCCGATTCAAGCTTTTGGGATCATGATGCTATTCCCGGCATTGATTGCTATTATTCTCCGGATTATTTTTCGGGATGGATTTAAAAATAGCGGATTTCGTTTTGGAAAAGCCCAAAACTATTTTATTACCTTGGTCTTTGTGGTCGGATTTGTCGTATTAAGCATTGTGCTGAATGTACTGATCTTTAAAAAATCACCGGACTGGCTACTGCAAGGAATTGGGATGGGCGAATTGATGCTTCTGGGGAAACCGGCATCTCCGGCTCTATTCTGGACATTTCAATTTGTTATTATCGGATTGATCGCTAATCTGACATTCCCGATTATCATGATGCTAGGTGAAGAGTATGGATGGCGATCATATCTTTTAAAGAATCTTCTCCCGATGGGTTTCTGGAAAGCGAATATCCTTACAGGTTTCATCTGGGGTTTATGGCACGCGCCGATTATTTTTATGGGTTATAATTATGGAAACTACACACTTATCGGGGCCCTGATGTTCATCATTTTCTGTATTCTTTTGGGGACGCTATTAAATTATATGTACATCCGCGGAAATTCAGTTATTCTAACTTCCGTAGCGCATGGCTGGTTTAACGGACTGGTTCCCTCGGTTATTCTTTTAACCGGATTTATGGGTAAGGAAACCATTGTTGCGCCACTGGGTATTCTCGGAATAGGTCTGATGGCTATTCTTGTGCTGATTGCCGGTAAAATAACTAATGGATTTGATATTTCAAATTATATAGAAACGAAAGAAGTGCAAAATGAACACAATTAAACGAGAAATTATTATTTTGGGTATTTTATTTCTTGTTATAAGTGCTATTTCCATAAACTTCTATGTGGAAATGAATAATTCGGGCGTCGAAAAGGTGCCAATTCATTGGAATGTACATTATGAACCGGATCGCTTTGCATCTCCCATCATCGCAGTACTGATTGGGCCCCTTACGATGCTGGTCATTATTTTAGCTACTTGGAGAATGTCAAAAAAAAGACATTCCGATACCGAGAAAAAATCTACACGCATTATCATTCTGTTTGTTGCCGCACTCATGGTGTTTGTGAATTGGATATCCTTGAAAGCGGCGAGTGGATATGTTTCGGGGGAATCTGCCGATATCAGTAATATTCATCTTGGTTTGGGACTTGTTTTTGTACTCATCGGCAATCAGTTTGGAAAATTAAGACCTTCACGCTGGATTGGTATTCGCATTCCGGCAACGTTGAATAATGAAGAAGTATGGAATCGGGTGCATCGCAAAGGTGGTCGCTTAATGGTTATTTCAGGATTGTGTGTGATTACGGCAGTGTTTTTTGGAGAACAGACCTGGTCATGGATTTTTTACATCCCGCTATTCATCAGTATCATTATGATGATATTTGTTTTACCGGCAATTGAGAAGAAGAAAATCGAAAAAGAAGTCAATGAGCCGATAAGTTAAGGAATCGATAAGTCGATAAGTTGAAGGTCGAAGAATCGTGAAGCGCCTGCCCAGCGTAGCTAATCCGCCAGCTGGCAGAGAAAGCGAAGTCGGGTAAACCGTGATTCGTGCACTCCTAACTCCTAGCTTCTTGGATCTTATCTTTTTAATTATCCATTGTCAATTTTCAATTGTAAATTAGAAACTCGCTTAAAGCGGGTTTCTTGGTGGAGAATAGCGGGATCGAACCGCTGACCTCTTGAATGCCATTCAAGCGCTCTCCCAGCTGAGCTA
>JAGLUM010000093.1 GCA_023134755.1 Fidelibacterota bacterium
AATGGACAATGGACAATGGACAATGAACAATGAAGAATGAAGAATGAAAGAATATAGTATGAAGTGGAATGTGAAATACCGTGAGGGCAAATCATGATTTGCCCATGAAGAGTTCAAATTCACAATATGTAAAAAAACAAGAAAATTTGAAAAAGAAAGGATTGATCATGGAAGAAGTAAAAGAAAGATATTCGATGCCGCTGATAGGAGATGATGCACCGGCATTTGAAGCAGTGACCACACAGGGAAAGATTAAATTCCCGGAAGATTATAAAGGGAAATGGGTTGTACTTTTTAGCCATCCGGCGGATTTTACTCCAGTATGCACAACGGAATTTATGACCTTTGCCAGCATGAAAGAGGAATTTGCAGCCATTAATACCGAACTGATTGGCTTGTCAATTGATAGCCTTTATGCGCATATTGCCTGGTTGCGAACCATCAAAGAAAAAATTGAATACAATGGCATGAAGAATATAGATGTCACGTTTCCTGTAATTGAGGATCTGCGCATGGATGTCGCAAAAAAATATGGGATGATCCAGCCGAATGCATCTACGACACAAGCAGTACGGGCGGTTTTTGTTATTGATCCAAAAGCAAAGATTCGTGCGGTTATTTACTATCCCTTATCAAATGGCCGCAACATGGATGAGATCAAGCGTTTGCTCTTAGCTATGCAGAAATCAGATAAAAAAGGTATTGCAACTCCGGCAAACTGGCAGCCGGGTGATGATGTGATTCTCCCGCCTCCTGGTTCCTGCGGTGCAGCTAAAGAACGAGTGGAATCTGAAGAAAAAGGTAAATACTGTCTGGATTGGTTCATGTGCCTAAGAAAAGATAAATCATAGTTTTGCTCATTTTAGAAAAAGGCTGTCAGTTGGCAGCCTTTTTCTTTTTTATACAAAAAAATAATAGGTTGAAAGAAAAGAAAAAAATGAGTATAATTAAAAATTATCTTATAACCTAAAAAGAGGAAATAATATGAAACGCATTTTAACAATTATCATTAGCATGATAGTACTGGTAAATGTTGTGCTGGCCAATGAAATTGAGCAGGACACGAAGCAAATACCCACCCGTGATGAGATCGCGGAACAGTATCAATGGAATTTAGAAGATATTTATTCAACCACAGAAGCGTGGGAGAAGGATTTCAAATATGTTAAAGAACATATCGCTGATATACAAAAATACAAAGGCAAATTGGGGAAATCTGCCAAGAATCTACAGGAATGCCTCACCGGGTCTGAAAAAGTAGAACGTATTATTGATCAACTTTATGTTTATGCTCATCTTTTAAAAGATCAGGACACAAAAAATACCACAAACCAGGCATTGGCAAACCGTATTGCCAGTTTAAATCAACAGTTTTATCAGGAACGTGCATTTCTCTGGCCGGAAATCCAGGAAATTCCGGAGAATAAATTAAATAAGTTTGTGAAATCATCCCCCGAGCTTCAAGAATACCGTCATGCCTTTGATGATATGGTTCGTCAGAAAAAACATATTCTTTCCGAACGCGAAGAAGAGTTGTTGGCTATGGCCGGGAATATGGCACGGGAATTCAGCAGTATCCGTGAAGCATTAACTCAGGCAGATATCATTTTTCCTAAAGTTAAAGATGAAGATGGAGACATAATAGAATTATCATACGGACGCTATTATTTTCTGCTGCAATCCAAAGATCCGGAAGTACGACGTGCTGCGTTTGAAGGCATATACGGGACCTTTGACAAGTTTAAAAATACCTCTGCCGCCGCGTACCGGGGATCTATAAAGAAAGATATTTTTTATGCCACGGCAAGAGGGTATGACAGCTGTATAAAAATGGCTTTGGATGGTGATAATGTTCCGATTGAGGTATATGACAATTTGATCGCTACTGTGCACGAATATATGGATCCGCTGCACCGTTATATGAATCTGCGCAAGAAATTAATGGGTGTTGATGAATTGCATCTCTATGATACCAGCGTTCCGATCATTCCTGAATCCGAAGTAATATATACCTATGAAGAAGCAGTGGAATTGATCATCGATGCTCTTGCAATTATGGGACCGCAATTCCAGGCAGATGCAAAAATGGCTTTAACTTCCCGCTGGATCGATGTTTATGAAACACGAAATAAACGCTCTGGTGCATACTCCTGGGGTGCCTATGATACACATCCCTATATGCTGATGAATTTCAACGGAACCCGAAATAATGTGTTTACTTTGATTCATGAATTAGGACATAGTCTGCATTCGTATTATACAAATCAAACACAGCCCTATCCGACAGCGAACTACTCACTTTTTGTTGCTGAAGTTGCTTCCACCTTCCTTGAAAACATTTTAATGAATTACATGCTGACTACTATTGAGGATGACAATGAAAAACTCTCATTGCTGGATCAGTGGGCAGATAATATTCAAGGGACCTTGTATACTCAAGTCTTATTTGCAGAATTTGAACGTGAAGCCCACCGTCTGGCTGAAAAAGGCGTTCCACTAACTGTTGAAACATTAAATACGACCTATTTTGATATTCTAAAATTCTATTATGAGGGTGTCTTAGTACTTGATGATGAATATGCCTTGACATGGAGCCGCATTTCACATTTTTATCGTCAATTCTATGTGTATAAATACGCAACCAGTATTTCTGCATCAACAGCTCTCAGCAAAAAAGTAATTGACGGTGAAGAAGGTGCTTTAGACAGATATATGGAATTTCTGGGCAGCGGGTCCAGCGATTACCCGATTGAATTGCTGAAAAAAGCCGGCGTTGATATGTCTAGTCCGGAACCGATTGAATATACCCTGGATCTGTTCAATGACATCGTAACGCAAATGGAAGAGCTGATAGAAAAATAATATAAATATTATTTACAAATTAAAACCTGCGGATATGATATTTTTCATGTCTGCAGGTTTTTTTTGAATCCTTAAATTTTAGAAAAAATAAAAAATAACGCGATTCCTTTTGGATATCATTTGAATTATATCCCCAGGTTTTGTATTATTCAGAAATTATTAAATATAAGAGGATAAAGAATATGCTTATTAAATCGTTATTAGCAGTATCAAAAACCAAAGTCGACATGGAAGGTGTTAAACATGTTTTCCGCCAAGTTCCTATCGGGAAGGCGGATAATACTCCCAATATTTCATTTCGCGTTTTTACAGTGAAACCGGACGGTTATACACCCTACCATTCGCATAAATCAGAACATGTTAATTATGTTATTTCCGGCACCGGTGCAATTAAAGACGAGAAAGGGGACCTGCATCCGCTTATGGCCGGTGATTTTTCTTTAATTCAACCTTGGGAAAAACATCAATACCGCAATATCTCAGAAACAGAGGATATGGTATTTATCTGTGCTGTTTTAAAAGAATACGAATAAATCTTTTATACTAGATTTCATTTTAAAAATATTAAAGAAATACAAAAGCGATATCTTAGGATATCGCTTTTGCTATCAAAAACATCAAAAAGAGTAAAATTTCTATAAATTATTTCCAATGTTTAAACCAATATATATAGTTTTTGGCATGACCGGTCCATAGATATATGCCGGGTCACGATCGATTCCTAAATCATAATCGGATTGGAAAGAATTTAAAATGTTTTTAATGCCGCTGTAGATTTGAAGATCTGAGCCATTTAATTGGATTGTATAGCTTATCTTTGCACCAATATCGAAGAATGTAGGAGATGTACGTAACTCACCTTCTTCAGGGTCGGCAAGAGTATTGCCAAAATAGGGGACAAGCATTTTGCCTGTATATGTTCCGGTAGTTACAATGCTAAGGTCTTTAAGAATATCCCAATTTAAACTAAAATAGCCGTACGAATCAGGTGTTCTAAAGAATTTTGTTTCGTTAAACTCCTGGGCTTCATCATAAGCGCTTGATTGTAGCGTAAATCCACTTTGAATAGCTATATTCTGTCGAGTTTGAAGAAAGAATTCCATATTCAACCCTTTAACGGTTGCACCTGATTCTGCATTAGTACGTGTGTAAACAACAACACCTTCATCATTAGTTTCTCCAATTTCATTAACAAAAGGATCTAATAGTCGAGTATAAAATCCTTCCATGGTTAGTGACAGAGCAATATTCTCCCATATTTTGTTTAGGTCAAGTGATGTCATATAGGTATGTGAATTCTCCTGTTTGAGATCATCGGCATTTACATGTATAACTTGGCGGACACCTGAGGTTTCAATATGTAAATCTTCATCAAATACTTGTGGTGCTCTGTAGCCATTTGAATAATTCAATCTTGCTTGCAATTCATCGGAGAATGAATAGAGCAATCCGACGCGTGGACTAAGAACATTTCCACTCTTATTATTATTGATGTCTGTAAGATCAAGAATATCATAATGTTCGAAACGTAATCCCATTGAAAGCTTTAGTTTACGTATTGAAATATCCCATTGTGAAAAGAGTCCCGTAGATAGTGATCTTTGATTTGAGATAATAGTGTTATCTCTATGTGGTACGTCACCGCTAACAGTTATGCTATCAAGATCAGGATATCCCAGTTTTGTATCTGTCAATTTATCAGATTGATGTTCGATTCCTGTGATCATTTGAATTTTATTGAAAACGGCATTATAGTTTAGCCCAAAGTTATAGATTAGATCCTTTGTATTCCCATAATCACTTAGTGATTGTTCGGCACCATAATATGAGTCTCGATTTAAATCTTGAAGAGCAGCAAAGACTTTTAAGTTATCGCTTTCGCGGAAATACTGATCAAAGCTTATGGAAGCACTTTTTAGGTTATGTTGCAAGGCCTCGGCAATATCGCGTTCATGTAAGGGGTGATTTTGCATATTGCCGCCATCTCGCTTTTCTCTAATATTAAAAAAATCAATAGAGAGTTTATTGCGGTAACCAAAACGATGGAAAATACGAGTTCCCATTGTTAAATTTTCCATAGGAGCAATTTCTGAGAATGAATCTCCATTGGCATCATACATACCTCTTTCGCGAGAGAATCCGTATAAGGCTAAGCCCGTCTTTTTGTCTGGAGATACAACCGATGTATTAAATTTAACTGAATAATCAGAAGCGGTATTTCCATTAGTGGCACTACCAATTTGATTAACACTAATGCCAGCTTCATAGGTATTTGTTACCGGATCTTTGAGTATTAGGTTTATCGTACCTGCTATGGCATTAGAACCATACATAGCCGAGCCACCACCTTTTACTATTTCGATTTGTTCGATTATATTTGATGGAATTAATTCTAATCCATACACTCCGGCTAATCCACTAAAGATGGGGAAGCCGTTAATAAGGATCTGTGAATACGAACCTTCCATCCCGTTCATTCTTACTTGTGAAAAGCCACAGTTTTGGCAGTTGTTTTCTACACGGAGACCTGGAGTATAATTCAATCCTTCAGAAATACTAACAGTTTGGATATCCTCTAACATTCTTAAAGAAATAACATCAACCGGCATAGGTGCCAGTACACGTTTTTCTACGTAACGACTGGCAGAGACAATAACATCAGACATATGTAAGACATCTTCTTCAAGAACGATTTTTTTCTCTATCGTTGTGTTTAATTTGGTTGTGATAGCTATCTCTTTGGTTTTATAACCCATATACGAAATAACTAAAGTATAATTACCTACTGGTGCATGAATTATACTAAAATGACCAGTTTCATCTGTTGCTGTTCCTATGGTTGTTCCTTTTAGGACAATATTAACGAATGGCAGGTGCTCATCGTTTGACTGTACATCGCCGATAATATTGGCATCTGTATGTTTTTCAGCCGAGAAAGCAATACTTAAAATAAATAATAAAATAATGAATTTTCTAATAGCTTGCATAATAACTCCCAATTATTTAAATATGATATAAAATTGTATAAGAATTTATATCAGAATGGGAGGTGCTCTCTCACAACAAGATTTATGGAAAAATCGTAGATTTGTTTTTTTGTAATAAAATGTTGAAAGTATACGTGTACTTAGTAATAAGATTAATAAAAAGATAAGGGTAAATAATAGATTATTGATCAAGTGAATGAACAATAATTCAGCTTTAGAATGTTGATGGTTCACATTATTGGAGCTTTTATCACCTTTAAAGGGGTGGGCATGGGTTATAACACGTCCATCAGGTAGTTGGTGGGTATGCAGAAAAAAATAATTATTGATCACCGTGAATAAAATAACAGCTACCAAAATATAAATAAATACTCTTTGCTTACCATGTCCTAAAGTACTATTTATTTTATTTTTAACTTGTGAATTCACTTATTTTTCCTTTTCCCAAGATGTAAACCTACAACGATAATAATAAAAAAACAAACAGAATTGAGATTAAATCTCAATTAATTGGTTTTGATGGAGTTTTAAAAATAAAAAATGTTTTTAGATATTTACTGAGATACCCTAAATTATGCCTGATGAATTTTAGAAAGGATTACGCATGAAACGATTTATTGTCTTATTATTAGCATTCATATTATTATTGACATCTTGTATATCAAGTTCTTCCTTTAGAGGAAAAGCCTGTGATTCAACTCTGTTGAAAAAGATCGACGCCCTGGTGCATGATGAGGCCTTCGCGCATGCCCATTGGGGTGTCATGATCAAATCACTGGATACTGATGAAATATGGTACGCTTACAATGAAAATCGTCTATTTATGCCAGCTTCCAATAATAAAATCCCCTCAACTGCCAACGCATTGCTGGTATTGGGTCCGGATTTCCGATTTGAAACCCATGTTCTGACCAAAGGAAATATTCAAGAGGGTGTTTTACACGGAGATCTGGTAGTATGGAGTAACGGTGATCCGACCATGTATGAACGGTATCTTGAGGATTCGCGTGCTGTTTTTTATGCCTGGGCGGATACCCTGAAAGCACAGGGGATTTATCGTATAGAAGGTAATATCATCGGGGATGATAATGCCTTTGATGATGTGTCTATTGGCGAAGGCTGGGCCTGGGATTATCAACAGATCTGGTATGCCGCGCAATTCGGCGCTCTGCAGTTTAATGAGAATTACGTTGATATTAAAATTATTCCACCGGGCACAATGGATGGTAAGGTTCTCCTGAAACCGAATTGTCCCAGCTCGTATTATACTCTTCATAATAATATTAAAGTCGTTGAAGAAGGAACAAACCGTATTACCCTCGAACGAGATTTTTATTCGAACGATATTATTATTGGAGGACAAGTTAAGGCAGGTTCTGATACTTTTGAACAAACACCGACCATTCACAATCCCACAGCATTTTATGTGCATGTGTTAAAGGAAGTTTTGGAAGAAAGCGGTATTACGGTCACTGGGGATCCCATCGATTGTGATGCGCTTGATAACTGGATACATGCACCTGAAGATTTCGAATATACCGAAGTGGCCCACTATTATTCCGTTCCGCTTTCCGAGGTTGCCACCCGCCTGATGAAACGCAGTCAAAATATGTATGCCGAAACCATACCCCGTATTGTAGCATGGCATGAAACAGGATTAGGTTCTTTTGAAATTGGCCGGGATATCATGGATTCCGTATTTGTACAATTCGATATTAAATCGGATTCCTGGGAATATGTAGATGGATCCGGTTTAACCCGCTATAATTATATCAGTCCGCAAATCATTGTAAAAATTTTGGAAGGAATGTATAACAGCGAGCTGAAAAAAGTATGGATGCACACCTTTCCCATTGCAGGTATGGATGGAACACTGCGAAACCGTATGAAAACCACTCCTGCTGAACAAAATGTACTTGGAAAAACAGGCACCATTCCAAATGTCAGGGCATTAAGCGGATATGCTAAAACGTCACGTGGTGAAAATATTGTATATTCATTTCTTGTGAATGGCCATATATTGACGTCAAAGGAGACAGAGCGGATCACCGATTCGATCCTTGCGTTGATATGCGGGGATTAGAAGCTAAAAGTTAGAAATCAAAAAATAGAAACTTGTAGATATTATTATTTTGCCAACGGCAGAAACACCGCAAATGTACTGCCTTTTTCAAATTCACTTTCTACCTGAATTTTTCCGGTATATTCATCGACAATTTTTTTCAGGATAGTCATGCCCAGGCCGGTACCGCTGATATAGCGGGTGTATTTATTTTTTGCCCTGAAAAATTCTTCAAACAGACGTTCTTTATCTTCTTTTTTCATACCAATACCGGTATCCTGCACTGCGATTTTTGCGCATCTTTGTTCTGCCGTTGCCCGGATACTGATACGTCCGCCGTCTTTATTATATTTAATGGCATTAGAAATAAGATTAGTATAAACTCGTCGAATCTCTTCACGGTCTGCTTGAATATAGATACCGGTATCAATATTTATATCCAATATTAATTTTCGTTCCCGGATATTACTGTGGAAAAATTCAACCGTTTCCTCTAATAATTCGCCCGCATCAATGCGTTCGATTTCACGGCGAACTGTCCGGGCATCCATTCGGAAAATATTCATGAGATCCTGCAGCAATGCCAGCATCGCTTCGCTGCGTGTGAGTGAGCGTTTTAAATAGTTTTCATAGCTGGCTTCATCATCCCCCAGTTGCCGTTCAATGATCATCTCAAGATATCCCTTGATAGCGCCAAGAGGTGCTTTCAATTCGTGGGCAACCATATTGATAAATTCCGATTTAGATAATTCCAGGGCCTTAATTTCGGTAATGTCGCGCAATACCAATACCACACCAAGAAGCCGTCCCTTATTATCCGGAATAGGAGTGGAATTCGCCATAATGACCAGTTGAGCAGGCGGTTCAATAACAATTTCTTCCTTGATAGAATATGTGCTGTTTTTATTTTCTAAAATGTTGGTAATTTGCTTCTGCAGTTTTATGGGCAGTATATCAAATATTTTTTCTCCAACCAGTATCTCACGCTTTATGCCAACCAGTTTATGGAATCGGGGATTGGTAAAGATAATTTCCCGGCGCTGGTTAATGATCATCAGGCCGTCATCAATGGAATTTATTACTGAACGAAGGCGTGACTGCTCTTCAGATATCGCAAGAAGATTTTGATCTTTTTCCTCCTTAAGGCGGCGGGCTTCCTGTATATACCACCTGCGTTCCGTTGCACGCAATACAAGCCGTTCCAGTTTATCATGCTGAATGGGTTTTTTAAGAAAATCATATCCTCCCATGTGTGCAGACCTCATCACAATATCTATACTGGGATCATCATCTACGATAACACAGATCGCTTCCGGAAATGATTTTAATATTGTGGATAAAACATCTAATCCGGACATATCCGGAAGTTTATAATCGATAATATATAGATCATATTCTTTGAGAACTGCTTTTTTAATGCCGGAAACGCCCCGTGTCGCAATATCCAGAGTATAGGTTTCACCAATAACCTGTGTAATACAGTCTATAACACGTTGATCGTGTTCAATAAGGAGAATATGTGCTCCGGTCAGTAACATGCCCAATAATATTGATATTTGATTCTAAAAGACAGTCTTTTTTATGTTTTCATAAGACAAATTCCGGTGTTATTATTACCTGTTTTACAGAGATGCCATTGCTACTTCACAGTATATAAAAGGACCCAATACCGAAGGTATTTTCTGGACACATAAATGTGATAACAACCTTCTTTTTTTATTTAAAAAGCATTATACTTAAAGATTTAGTACCAGCAGAAATAAAATGGTAAACGAATGCATATCAACATAGTGAAATCCCAACGGATAATAATTGCGTTGCTAATTTTCCTTTTCGGAATGGCCTTTGCTGAGAATAAGCCCATTGAGCTTTTGCATGCCGGTACCATGCAAAAAGTGACGAAAAAACCGCTTGACGATTTGAATAAAGCTGAAAATAGCTATATCATGTTTGATAAAGATGTGCATTTGAAGCAAGAGGATGTCCATCTCTATGCCGACCGGGCATACCAGTATCCGGATCTGCATCTTGTGCGTTTGTTCGGAAATGTTACTATCCATGATGACAGCGTTACTGTGTGGTTTGAAAAGGGAGAATACAATACAAAAACAAAGGATATCAGGGTGCCGGTTTCCATCCGTATTCTTTATGATACCCGTCAGTTTTCGGCCGGATCTCTGACCGGAAACTTTGACAATGATATATACCGTGCGTATGGGCAAGTGGAAATCCGGGACAGTTTATCCTACGCACTGGGAGATTCCCTTTTGTTTGACCTGGAGCAGGAAAGAGCTTGGCTATATGGGAATGCAGTAATGACTGATACCGTAAATAACATTACCATGCGCGGCAAAGAATTGGAATATCATTTGGATAGCGATCAGTTTTTCGGCCGTAAAGATGCTTCGGTATATGAAACTTTGGATGACGGCACAAAACGCTTTGAAGTATTTGCAAAAAGTCTTCATGGGGATATGAATGAGGGTTGGCTTATTGCGGAAGATAGCGTGTATATAAAGCAAGATTCTTCCGCAGCCTGGTGTGATTCTTTATTTTACCTCGATTCTACACAAACTGTACAACTCTATGGTAAGGTGCATATGCAGTATAAAGATATTGACATGTATGCGTCTGCAATGTCCCTCAATTTTTATCGTAATCACTTGGGCGAATTAATGGCAACCGAGAATCCGAAAGTCACACTGACGGAAA
>JAGLUM010000094.1 GCA_023134755.1 Fidelibacterota bacterium
AACGCCGGAATACCTATGCTATTTTGAACTCTATTTTGTCTGCAGGAATGACATCACGATTATTTCATAATATTCGCGAACGTTATGGCTTTGCATATACGATCTATTCCTTCATTGATACCTTTAAAACTACCGGCTTATTCGGAGTATATGTCGCAACGGATCTAAAACATGTAGATGCCCTGAATGATTTGATCTGGAAGGAATTTAAAAACCTGAAAAAACACGGTATTTCGGAAAATGAGCTGAAAAAGGTCAAGGCGCAGACAAAAGGGGCACTTGTTATGGGCATAGAGAGTATGCATCATCGTCTGGAACGTATGATCCAGCAGCATGTACGCTATAATGAAATAATCAGCATTGATGAATCCCTGAAGAAAATTGAATTGGTTACGCCACAGGACATTCTGGAACTTTCAAATACGATATTTGACGAATCTGCCTTTTATTCTTTATTATTAAAACCCAGCAGGTAACAAGGTGAAATATCCCGTATTAGCATATCATAAAATTTCATATCAATGGGAAATCTCATTTACCATGATGTATCCGGCGCAATTTGAAAAACAAATGCGCTATCTGGCAAAAAAAGGCTACGTGGGATGCAGTTTAAAGGAATACCTGGCAGATCCAAAAGATAATTATTTTGTTCTTACATTTGATGATGCCTATGAGAGCGTATTTACATATGCATTGCCGGTATTAGAAGAACTGGGATTTCACGCTTCGGTATTTGTATTGTCAAAATATATCGGCGAATTGAATACCTGGGATTTTTCACCCGGAAATATTCTTTCAAGGCATATGAATGGAGTACAGCTCAGAGAATTGCATCAGATCGGCTGGGAAATTGCTTCACACGGAGAAAACCACAGAGTAATGGTGGGTATGAACTCTGATGCCGTCAGCAACGAACTTTCCCACTCTAAAGAAATAATTGAATCCATCATCGAGGATAAGATAGAGACTTTCTGTTTCCCCTTCGGGGTTTATAATCCCGAGATAGTTGCTTTGGCAAAGACAGCAGGATATAAACATCTTGTCGGATTTATCGGGCATTCACGCTACGGGGTAATTTCCCGTTCTGTGGTATATCGTCTTGTTGATAATCGCTTTTCTGTGTTACGAAAAATTCATGTAAATTTACCCTGCCATATCATTGAAAATATGAAGGAATTCCTGTTTCATTCTTTCTCTCTGCTTACGCGATTAAAGCAAAAATTATCCTAATATTTCGTTGAAAACTATTTAATAAATAATCAAAATATGCTTGGTAATGAGGCACTTATACCTGTACATTTAAGTTGAATTAAAAATAGGTATGACAATGAAATATCATGGCATTAAAAAATTGTATTATTCCATTAGCGAGATTAGCGATATGCTGGATTTAAAGCAATCGGTCATACGCTACTGGGAAGGCGAATTCAAAGAATTAAAGCCACAGAAGAATCGTGCCGGAAATAGAATATATAAAAAAGACGACATTCCCATCATACAATTAATTCATCATTATGTGCACGAAAAACATCTATCTATTCATGATACAAAAGAAATGATACAAGATCTGAAAACAGAGGGTCTGTATAAACGAAAATTGAAAGAATTGACTCTCAAATTGGCAGCTGCATCCAAACCTGAAGAAATTTCGGAAGCAAAATTACCTCAAACTGGCCCTTTGTCACCTGTAGAACCGTCCGCTAACCTTGCTCCCGAAACGCCATCCGCTCCCAGTGAGGAATTATTGTTTCCTGCAGAAGAGATCAGCGAAGTTCCTGCTTCTAAAGAAGAATCCCCAACTGTATCTGATCAGGATATGCATTCCGAACATGTTGTCCGTGAACTTCTGCAAAAAATTTCAGGAAATATTCGTGAGATCATCGATATCTTGAACGAATCAAAATAATTTGAATGAATAAACAGTCATTTGTATATTCGATTTACACCGGCAATGGACATTTAGCTGCTGACAAATAAGCGTAATCAATATGAAAAATTCTTTGCACCCGGATATGAAATGTCATAAATTAACCTGCTTTTTCGGAGCGTGGCGCAGTCCGGTAGCGCACTTGAATGGGGTTCAAGTGGTCGCTGGTTCGAATCCAGTCGCC
>JAGLUM010000095.1 GCA_023134755.1 Fidelibacterota bacterium
CCATATTGGTGCCTGTGCAATTCTTAGCGACATGATGCTAAATGAAATCATTCCCGAGCCTCTCAAAGAAATGATCGGCAGGATGGCATCACCGCCAACCCGAAATATGGCAACGATTGGTGGCAATCTTTGTAATGCCTCCCCAGCCGCTGATACGCTACCCTATCTTTACGCGGTAAATGCAAAGGTAATATTACAAAATTTCAACAATACAAGAACAGTTACCATTCAAAAATTTATTACGGGACCGAAAACAACGCTTCTGCAAAAAAATGAAATATTAACAGAGATCATTATTCCCGATAAAAAATTTGATATTAATATTTACAGAAGACTTGGACAGAGAAAAGGTATGAGCTTGACAAAAATTTCTTTCCTTGGCTTGGCGGATATTTCAGAGAACAGGATACACGATATCCGGATCGCCCTTGGCTCCGTTGCGCCAACTATTGTACGTTCCTTTGAGATTGAAAGAAAAATGATCAATAAAAATTTGGATGAAATAAAACAGATAAGTTATGAAATTTCAGATCAATATGATAAATTGATAAAGCCAATAGATGATGCAAGGTCAACAGCAAAATATCGTAAAGAGGTAAGTTTGAACTTGATCAAACATTTTTTGGAGAATTTGGCATAAATGAGGGAATTCCGCTTCAGCGGATCTCAAAAACAGCAGTTATAAAATGAAAAATATATGGAGAAGAATACTATGAAGAACAACACAAAACAAATCCAAACAATCTTATTTTTGGGAGCATTATGGGGAATTTGCGAAGCAAGCATCGGACATTTACTACATTTTTTACCCTATGGATTTTCAGGAATGTTCATGTTCCCCATTGGATTTTATTTTATGTATAATGCTTACAAACAAACAGAAAAGAAAAATGCAGTATTATGGGTAGGAATAATAGCCGCTTCCATCAAGTTTGTTGATCTTCTGATGCCCATAAAATCACCTTTGAGCGTGATAAATCCGGCAATATCCATTATTCTCGAATCACTTATTGTTTTTGCTTTTGTTAAGATATATAACAAAAAGAAAATATTTGTACCTTCTTTTATTTTGGGCCTAAGCTGGATAACTCTTTTCACACTTACGCAGGCATTCGTTTTTAAACCCACTATCGGACTTTATTTACACCCTTTGCATGAAATCCTATTCTTTATTTTATTAAACGCACTTGTCAGTGGGCTTTTAATTACTGTCTATTTGAAAAAAGGGGATATTGCTGTATTAAATCCAGGATTAAGGAAAACATCCTATGTTTTCCCTTTGCTTACTTTGGGCATTGCTGTCATTTTTGAGCTTGTTAACTCATTAATAATTTAATATGAATTTACTTGAAAAATTAATTGCAAAAGTACCGGAAACGTCCGTTGAAGAGGTCATTATTGGTGTTCATTCTACATTAGTAAAAAGCAGCCAAAATTGTGGTATCGCCAGTACGATCAAATATTGCGGTCCAAAGGAAAATGTTCGGAATGCCGGGAAACTGGAAGTATTAAACTTAAAAGAATTGGCAGCATATTCCCTTTCTGACAATTTATTGGAAGCTTCAATTGGAATGGCAGCCATTAATTGCGCGTTTTCTCTAAAGATTCAGAAATATAAGACAGTTAACGCAAAAGATATTATTCTGGAAAAGGGTAAAAATAAATGTGTGGGTATTATTGGACATTTCCCTTTTTTGGAAGAACAAAAAGGGGAGTACAAAAACTGCTATATTTTTGAAAAGCAACCACACGAAGGTGATTTGACAGAACACGATATTCCGGAATATCTTCCGAAAGTTGATGTTGCCGCTATTACCGCTACATCCATCACGAATCACACGTTTGAAGGGATCTTAAAAAATCTACCCGAAAAAAGCTTCAACCTTGTATTGGGTCCATCTACTCCGATTTCACCGGTTTTGTTTGATTTTGGGATCGACGCTGTTTCAGGATCTGTGGTGGAAGACTATGATAAAGTAAAGAAATTCGTTTTACAGGCAACTCCCACCCGGCATCTTGAAGGTCTGAAAATGATAACTATTTTTAAAGAGGATTATCTGTGAAAAACATTTATTCTGAACTTTTAGAATTGGCAGAGGGGAGCAGCTCTGGCGTTTTAGTAACGGTAGTTGAAAAAGAAGGGTCAGGACCAGCTGCTACGGGGACAAAAATGATCGTTCATCCTGATGGAAAAATATCCGGAACGGTTGGCGGTGGCACCATTGAAGAACTGGCGATAAAAAAAGCATTAACCCTTATGGTGTCAAATGAAAATGCTACCGAACAATATATTATGAATGAACCCAATAAAGGGACCAATACCGGAATGCTATGCGGCGGCACAGCCACACTGTTTTTTGAATATTTTGCCCCCAAAAAACACGTCTATATTTTCGGAGCCGGACATATCGGACAAGCATTGGTTTATCATTTAAGAAAATTAAATTATCATATTACTGTTATTGATGATCGTAAAGATGTTCTTTCACAATTGCAAAGTGCAGATGAAAAAATTCACTCCCCTTTTGTTGATGCTTTGAATAATAGAAATGTAGTAAAAGATAGTTTTTTTATCATAGCTACTTATCAGCACAAATATGACGGAATGGTTTTAAATAAAATTTACAGTTCAGATTGGCAGCCAAAATATATTGGTATGATTTCATCACGGGAAAAGCAAAAGACACTTACAGATAAATTAAAAAAGATAATTCCTAATGCCAACATGGATATATGTTTTATTCCCATTGGTTTAAATATTGGCGGTGCATCACCACATGAAATAGCAATATCCATTATTTCTGAAATGCAGGCAATCACTTATAAAAAAAAAGCAAAACATTTACGAGAAAAAAGTGATTAACATAATCAAAGGAAATAGCAATTCCGGTAAAACGCGTTACCTGAAGAATCTTTATAAGGAAACGCCCAAGGGTGACGGTGTGCTGTCTTTAAAATATTACGAAAAAGATGAATTTCTTGGTTATAATTTATTTCATTTAAAAACCGGCAAACAAAAACCATTTATCAGACTAAAAACAAAACTTCCGGAAAATTGGGCAGAGAAATATAAAACAGGTAAATATTCTTTCTCTATGAGCGGATTTCAATTTGCAGAAGAAATATTGTGCAATATTGATGAAGCACCGGTATATATTGACGAAATTGGTCCTTTGGAAATAATGCAAAGAAAAGGATTTTATCAAATAGTAAAAAATCTTTTAGATAGAGACATAGAAATTTTCCTGACAGTCAGAGATTCATTATTTGACAAATTGATTGCAACATTTTCGATCACAGGAAAGACGAAGATAATAATAATAAAATAAATATGAGGTAAATATGATTGACTTGACTATTCACGAAAAACAACTAAAAAAAACAATTAAACGCTGTAAAGAACGAAATATAATATTGCCAACGTTTGCCCAAATGAAAAACCCCGAATTGATCCCGGAACATATTAGAGAAGAACTTGGATCTATCGGTCTTTGGGATATTCATCCCCGAAATCTTTTTCGTATTACTTGGAAAAATGAACCTGTTGCTAGGGGTGGAGATTTCCATGGTGCAAATTTCATTGAATTACCTTCAGAAATTACCGGTGTAAAAGCACGCATTATTGCCTTAGTGGGAAAATGGTTTCCCACAGGTGCACACAAAGTTGGAGCAACGTACGGATGTATTGCACCGCGTTTGATCACAGGACAATTTGACCCCACAAGTCAAAAAGCAGTTTGGCCCTCCACCGGAAACTACTGCCGTGGTGGTGCTTTTAATTCAGCATTACTTGCTTGCGAATCAATTGCGATCTTGCCGGAAGAAATGTCAAAAGAGCGCTTTGAGTGGCTTTCTAAAGTTGCCGGCGAAGTGATCGCAACTCCGGGATGTGAAAGTAATGTAAAAGAGATTTTTGATAAATGCTGGGAATTGCGCAAGACGCGCGGTGATGACATTATGATCTTTAACCAGTTTGATGAATTTGGCAATTATCTCTGGCATTATGATGTTACCGGAAATGCAATATTGGAGATTATGAACAATGTCATGTCGGAAGGTGATAATTTTGCAGGCATTGTATTGAGTTCCGGATCTGCCGGCACTTTGGGAAGCGGTGTTTTTCTGAAGGAAAAATTTCCCACATTAAAAATGGTAGCTGCTGAAGCTCTGCAATGTCCAACGCTTCTGTATAATGGCTTTGGCGGGCACAGAATTGAAGGAATCGGCGATAAACATATTCCCTGGATCCACAATGTCAGAGAAACAGATATGGTCATTGATGTGGACGATGAAGCCACGATCAGAATGCTGAGATTATTTAATGAAGAAGTTGGTCATGAATATTTGAGTAAACAAGGCGTTAATGAAAACATCATCAGGCAACTTGATCTCTTGGGGGTTTCATCGATAGGTAATCTTATAGGTGCCATCAAATTTGCTAAATATTACGAACTGACAGAAAAGGACATTGTTACAACAATTTTTACAGATTCAATGGAACTATATGGTTCGAGAATCCGGGAATTAAGAGAACAACGCGGAAAATATTCCCATGATAATGCTGTTCAAGATTATGAAATGATGAACAATGTTACCATTGATAATATGCTGGAACTTGATTATTACGCGAAAAAAAGAATTCATAATCTAAAATATTATACATGGATAGAACAACAGGCTAAAGATTTGGATGAATTGAATGCACAATGGTATGATCATCGGGAATATTGGGCTTCAATTCACAGAATGGCCCCCAAAATTGATGCTTTGATCAATGCGTTTAATGATAGGGTGTTAAAATAATAAGGACAGCTGTAAAATTAAGGTCAATTCGGGAGTAAGTATGAAATCATCAATACTAATTAAAAATCCGCTGCTCTGCTGTCGCATGAAAGAAGATATAAATTCAAACGATGTTCTTGATACTTTTTCAGGCGGCCACATTTACATAGAAGACAATAAAATAATTTCTGCAGGTCCGGAAATTTTCCACGGCTCTGCAGATAAAATAATTGATGCAAGCCGAATGCTGGTATTGCCCGGTTTTATCAACACACACCATCATTTTTTTCAAACACTTACTCGAAACATTTTTGCCACCCAGAAATCAGAACTCTTTGACTGGTTAGTTACCCATTATGAAATATGGCGCGGGAACAGTCAAGAAGCCTTTTACATCAGCGCAAAAGTCGCAATAGCTGAATTACTAAAATCGGGTTGTACAACCACGTCTGATCATCTTTACTTATTTCCCAACCATACAGAGTCAACATTGATCGATAGCGAAATTCTTGCCGCGCAAGAACTTGGCATACGTTTTCAACCAACGCGCGGCTTCATGTCCCTAAGTAAAAAAGATGGAGGACTTCCTCCTGTTGATGTGGTCCAAACAGAGGAAGAGATTTTTCATGATATTGACAGATTAGTTGAAAAATATCATGATGATTCCTTTGGTTCTATGCTGAAGATATCCCTGGCCCCCTGTTCCCCGTTTTCTGTATCACAGGAATCGATGCGCAGAACGGTTAACGTTGCAGAAAAATACAACTTGCAGATCCACACACATCTTGCAGAAACCAAAGATGAAGAATCCTTCTGTATTGAAAAATTCAATCAACGGCCATTTGAATTTATGAGATCTCTTGGATGGATAACAAAAAATGCATGGTTTGCACATACTGTTTTTCTGAATGATGAAGAAATCAAGGAGGCCGGTAAAGCAAAGATCGGAATATCTCATTGCCCTACTTCCAATATGCGTCTCGGTTCGGGAATTGCCCGCATCAAAGAACTTCTCGAGATCGGTGTAAGTGTTAGTCTGGCAGTTGACGGTTCCGCATCCAATGATTCTTCTAATATGTTAATGGAAATACGAAACGCTATGCTGATCTCCAGATTACGAGAACCGGAATTCTGGTTGAACACCGAAGAAGTTTTGTGGATGGCAACAGCCGGAGGCGCAAAAGCCCTGGGGCGAAATGATATTGGACAAATACAAACAGGGAAATGTGCTGACATTACTATGATATCAATGGACAAATTGGAATATTCAGGAGCACAGCATGATCCTGCCGCAGCGATTGTTTTTAATGTAGCTATGAGTCCCGTTGATCATGTAATTGTCAATGGAAAAATTATTATAGAAAATAGTATTTTATCTGATCTTGATGAGCTGGAACTAGTAAAAAGGCATCAGCGGATATCTGCTGATCTGATCGAAGTTGCGGAGAAGAAATTGCCGCAGCGTTTAAGAAGATAGAAAAAGAGCCACTAGAATTGTCATCTTGAGTGAAGTCCCGACATATGCCGGGACGTAGTCGAAAGATCTATTCATGTCAAAGAACAGAAATAACGTCATCCTGAACTTGTTTCAGGATGACGTTCCTATTTTGTGTATTTTGTTTTTAAACAGGTTAATTCTCTGAAGCTTCGGAGGGCAGGATGACACTATTTGTTTTTTTATCGGAACTTTCAGGTTCCGTGATTCATATATGTACACGATTCCAAAAGGAGAATGAAAATGAAAAAATGGATATCTGTTTTACTGATCATTAGTGTTTTTTTGCCGCTCAGCGCTCAGGACCTGAAGGCATTCAGCAAACAATTTGCTGATATTGCAGAAGAAGCAAGTCCCTCCGTAGTTACAATTACAGCACAAAAAGTAACAAAAATTAAAAATCCGTTCAGTGACTTTGATTTTCCCTTTGATTTTTTTGGGTTTAATGTTCCGGAAAAAGAACGTGAATTCCGGAGTACAGCGTTAGGATCCGGCATTATTGTGGATGACGGATATATTATTACTAATAATCATGTTATTAACAACGCAGATGAAATAAAAATTGTATTAAATGACAAACGGGAATTTGATGCGATTTTGGTAGGCACAGATGTAAAAACGGATATTGCCGTTTTACAAATTGATGCTAAAAAACTACCCAAGGCGCGTTTAGGAAATTCTGATAATCTTCGGGTTGGTGAATGGGTCCTTGCAATTGGAAATCCCTTCAGCGCCCGACTGGGAAATACGGTAACCCACGGTATTATTTCCGGTTTGGGCCGTTCCGGGATGCATTTAAGTACATATGAAAGTTATATACAGACCGATGCTTCCATCAACCCCGGCAA
>JAGLUM010000096.1 GCA_023134755.1 Fidelibacterota bacterium
TCATCACCATCCCGGCTGGGTAACCGAATATATATTGTTGCAGGCTCTGGACATGTTTATGGCTACAATCTTACAACCCGGAAAATTGACTGGGATTTTTATGTGGGAGCGGATATGGATGGCAGCCCGACTGTTACCTATGATAACTGTATTTTGGTTTCTGTCGAAAAGGAATATATTGACGGTAAAGGCGGCGTATTTAAACTTGATCCCTCCAAACCGGCTGATTCATCCTGCGTAGTTTGGTATTTTTCTACAGAGAATGATACAAGCAACAAAACCATCTGGGAAGGTGGTGTGATCGGAAGTGCCAGTGTTAATGACCTGACACGCCCATCATACATGCCGCATCTTGCAGGGTTTTCTGCCATTGACGGGTATTTTTATCTCGTGGAGCACGATAAACTGGATACCGTCAAGGTATGGGGACCTAATCGTAAATATCACTATCCAACTCCGAAATTTATTGCCAGCCGATGGGTTGGTCCGGGTATTTCCACACCCTTATTTGTCGGGAACCGAATGGTCGTGGCAAGTTACAGCGGAATTTCTTTATTTGAATATATGCCGGATAACAAGGTGACGCGTCTGCAGCGCCGATATATTGGAAGTGTTGAAGCAACGCCTTTTATCTTTAATAAACGTATTTATGTCGGTTCCCGGGATGGCTATCTTTATTGCCTTGGCGAAGCGGAAGAATAATATCAAATAATCATAGAACAAAAAAAACACGTAAAACGTGCTCTAATATGTGATATTTATAATGATTTTTTAAAGCGATTTATCGTCCCACATATATTTAAAAGGATTAACCGGTTTACCGTCCTTTTGGATTTCATAATGCAGGTGGGGGCCAGTGGAGCGTCCGGTATTTCCGACATCTCCGATATAATCACCCCGTTCAACTGTGCTGCCTTTTTTTACCTTAATACTGTTCAAATGCGCATAAATGGAAACGAGTCCGGAACCATGATCAATTTTAATCACATTTCCATATCCTCCGGTGGAATAGCTGGCATAAATAATTTTTCCTTTCCCGGTTGCATAAACATGGGTTCCACGGTTTGCGGCAAGATCAACACCGGCATGATATTTTTTTGATTGCGTAAAAGGATCTACCCGGTATCCGTAATTTGAACTGATGTAATAACTGTCGGCATTCAATGGAGTAATGGCCGGCACATATTCCAGACGCTTTTTGTATTTTTGAATATCCACATAAAGGTTTTTGTAATTTTCTAATTCAACGGAGATTTTCGTACTGAGAAATTGAATACTCGCATCCAGTTCTTCAATTTCATTTTTTGCGGTATTCGGATTAGCCATCTGTACCCGTCCACCCATACCTAAATTTTCGATATTTAAATCATGTTCAGGCAGATTGGCATAGAGTCGAATATTATTATTTAAATTAACCATCGAGTCCAGATATGTCTGCGTAATAATCAATTCTTCACGAAGTTCATTTATCGTTTTTAATACCGTTTTATTCTTAATAATATTCCCGGAATATTGGTGGTGGGAAAAGAATTTATATCCGATAAAAGCACTGCCTACAACAATGGAAAGAAGTAAAAACGCTGAACATACCATAAGAAAAATAGCTGATACACGAGAAAACGAGATTTCTCTCGAACCTTTATCCGGAAGATAAATTAAAATATGTTGTTTTCTCTTACCCATCAACAAATAATAATGTTGTTTCAATTGTATTGCAAGTTAAATTTAATGAAATAGTTTTCTGTGCATTTACTAATGCAATAAATGTTCTCTTCATATAATGCATTTCCATCATCTCATCCCTTGTTTTTTGCGGGTATTTTCAATAAACTATTACGATGATAACAGAAATAATACTTGCAACTATTGGATTAATATTATCGGCGTATTTTAGCGGCTCGGAAATTGCGGTTATTACGGCAAATCCTCTGCAACTTCAGATATGGAAAACCCAAAACAAACATCTATCCACCTCTGCGTTACGGATGTATGAAAACCGCCAGCATTATTTAACGGTAATTTTGGTTGGTAATACCCTTGCGAATATTTTAACTACTACTTTCGCGACAATTATTTTTACTACTAACGGACTGTTCAATTGGTGGCAAATCATCTTGTTGGTTTCAGCAATTATATTAATATTTGGAGAGGTTATTCCCAAATCCCTGATCCGTTATCGACCCAATACGTACCTATTGTTCTCTTCCGCGGTTATTAAAGTTTTAGGCGTTTTTATTCATCCTGTTGCTCGGGTTTTTGAAAAAATGACTTCCGGATTGTTAGCGCTGTTTAATAGTGATCAGACCCCTATGAATATCATGATCCATCGGGAAGAAATTGAACAGAGCATCTATGACAGCTATGATAGAGGTGTATTGAATGATGACAAGAAAAAATATCTTGATAATGTATTTGATTTTTCCGACACTACGGCTAGCGAAATTATTACTCCCCGGACTGATATAATTGCACTTTCTGAAGATAGTGATTTGAAGAAACTTAAGAGTAGCTTCATTCAATCCGGGTTTTCAAAAATTATTATTTTTCGGGAAAATATTGATTTTATTATCGGATATATTTCTCTGCGTGATATTTTAAATGATGTAAAGAACATTAAAAATATCATCCGTCCCATAAAATTTTATCCGGAGAGTAAAAGCATTATTGAACTGTTGAAGGAATTTCAGCGCACTAAGATAAGCGTCGCGGTCATCGTGGATGAATTCGGCGGCACTTCCGGACTGGTAACCATGGAAGATATTGTTGAAGAAATATTTGGGGAATTTAATGATGAATATGATGTTACTGATTCTCATATTCGCCGATATTCAAACGGGGATTTGCTGATGGGCGGCCGTACTGAGATTGATTTTTTGAATGATGAATATCATATAAATTTACCTGAAGGGGAATACGAAACCATCTCGGGATATTTGCTTAATTATCTGAACCGTTTTCCCCAGGTAGGAGAAGTGATCACCATAAAACAATATGAATATACCATATTGAAAGCAAGCCCCAAAAGCATTGATTATATTAAACTGAAACAGGCGCCCGTCAGGAAATAGAATGAAACAGATCGACCGATACATGCTTCAAGAATATTTACGGATTTTTCTGTTTATCATGCTGACGTTTATCTGTATTTTTTTATTGGTTGACCTGGTTCAGAAAATCGCACAATTTCTGGATAATAATCTTACCTTTGCCGAGGTAGCGCATTATTACTGGCTGATGATTCCCTGGATGCTGCATTGGTGTTTTCCTGTATCTGCACTGCTCGCTGTGGTTTTCTTTTTTGGACAGACCAATAAATTTAATGAACTGACCGCAATGAAGGCCGGCGGACTAAGCTTATATCGTCTGGCTTTCCCTTTTCTTATATTTGGTCTTCTGCTTAGTGTTTTTTCCTTTTTCTTTGAAGATATGATTGTCGTTCCTGCTCAGCAAGAAGTAACGGAATTCATGGAAAATAATATGAAGCTGACAAGAAAAAGCAACAAACAGAAAATTTACCGGCAGGTGTACTTTCAACTTCCGGACCATCATATTTTTACTATCCGGCGTTATGATATTAAAACAAGCCGCGGCCGTAATGCGGGTCTGCATCGTATTATTGACGGAAAGATCATAGAACGTATGGATGCCCAACATGTTCGCTGGATAGAGAAAGATGAAACATGGATGCTTTTAAATGTACAGCAACGCATTTTCAGTCAAGATGACGAGTTTTTTACAAAACATGATACCGTGATCTTGTCACTGGATGTAACTCCCCGTGAGCTGCGGCAAAAAAGCGTACGCCCGGAGGATATGACCTTTAGGCAGTTACATGGATTTATCGATCGTTCCAAACAGTTGGGAATGGAAACGGCCCGCTGGGAATCGAATTTGTATTTTCGTACGGCCATGAATTTCTCTTGTTTTATTGTAATCCTTATTGGAATTCCGCTAGTTACCTTTCAACGCCGTTCAAGCGGATATGGTGGCGGAGTTGCAGCCGGACTCCTTTTATTGTTTGGATTCTATGTGCTGCTTACATTGGGGAAAGTACTTGGTATTGCGGGTGAGGTGCCGCCATTCTGGGCGGTATGGATACCGAATATTTTCTTTATTCTACTGGGCACTCTTATGTTACTTTTTGTAAAAAAATAATATACACTTAGCTTTAAATATTCTATATTTCGGCGATTTTAAATGGAGGTGTTTATGTCTGAACGCGATAAAATCAAGCGAAAAAATATCATGGATTATGTTAAGATATTATTTGGATCTTTTATTATGGCTTGTGCCTTAATGTTTTTTCTTATTCCCAATAAGGTTTCTGCCGGAGGTGTATCCGGAATTTCAACAATATTGTATCACTTTTATGGTTGGCCGGCCGGAATTACCATGCTGGCAATGAATATTCCTTTGTTTATTATCGGTGTTAAGATATTTGGGCGTAAATTTGGACTGAAAACCTTATGGGGAATTATTTGGATCTCGGTATTTTCAGATTTAATTAACGTGATATTCAAACTGCCTCCCGCAACTCATGATCCTATGCTGGCAGCCGTTTATGGGGGATTGCTGTTGGGTATTGGTCTGGGTATTCTAATGAAAGGACGCGGAACAACGGGCGGAAGTGATATTGTTGCCCGTATTATTAATAAGTACTTTCATTTTTCGCTAGGAACCTCATTTATTTTGATTGATACAGTAATTATTGTTACTATGGGCATTGTTTTTAAAAATATTGATTTAATCCTTCTCTGCATGATCTCTCTGGCTATTTCTTCGAAAGTTGTTGATATGATCATTGAAGGCTTAACCAGTGAACGGGCAATTACTATTATCAGCGAAAAATGGGAAATTATTTCACATAGAATTATGGATGAAGTAAACCGCGGCGTAACCGGTCTGGATTCCGTTGGAATGCACACCCATAAGGAAAAGAAAACGCTGTATTGTGTGGTTGCTACCCGGCAAATTGAGCATATTCGGCGTATTGTAAAGCGGGAAGATCCGGTTGCTTTCGTCACGATTGCCAATGTTTCCATTATGCAGGGAGAAGGGTTCAGAGAACGGACTACCTTGAACGAAGAATGATATTAATAAATAAAGAAATATAGTATAAACTTAGGTTTTTTTGGGTTTATTTCGTTTGAATTCTTTAACCATTTTAGCAAACGTTTTATCCTTTTGCCGACGCTCATAAGTATCCATTTGAAAATAATCGGATTCGCGTTTTAGTCTGAGATAGTTATCGAGTTTTTCTACTTGTAGATTACCGGCTTTACAAGCAGCAATCACCGCGCATCCAGGTTCATTGCTATGAGTGCAATCACTGAAACGGCAATTCTGTGCTAAGGTGATAATATCAGCAAATGTTTCTTCAAGTCCGGCATCCGCTGCCACCAGTCCAACTTCTCTCATTCCGGGTGTATCAATTAATAAACTTCCGTTATCAAGTTCAATGAGTTCGCGATAAGTGGTAGCATGCTGTCCTTTTGCCGTGGCTGCACTGATCTCCTTTACATATTGTCGCTGTTCTCCAATTAACCGATTGATCAATGAAGATTTCCCAACTCCGGAAGAACCGACAAAACAGTAAGTTTTCCCGGGAAGAAGGGTTTTATGCACAAAATTCAATCCTTCTTCTGTCATTGCGGAAGTCCATACAACCGTGACCCCCAGGTGACGTTTTTTTATTTCTAAAACCTGTATATCAACTTCGGCCTTAGTAAATAAATCGGTTTTATTCAGGATTATTAT
Organism: Fidelibacterota bacterium; assembly: GCA_023134755.1. Classification (GTDB taxonomy): domain Bacteria; phylum Fidelibacterota; class Fidelibacteria; order Fidelibacterales; family Fidelibacteraceae; genus M50B103. The sequence continues at coordinate 5,758 of JAGLUM010000096.1, forward strand.
CGGGATGATGCCCCCGTTATAAATAATGGTCAAATACCGTTCAAGGCGATTCAAGCTGAAATTTTCATCACCGGACATTACCACAAAGGCAATATCAATATTTACAGCAATAACCTGTTCAGCGATTATTTTACCCGAGGCTCTGCGGCGCAAAACGGTCTTTCGTGGCAATATATCATGTATAAGCGCTTGGTTTTTATCAGAAATGGCCATTACTACCCAGTCGCCTACTGCCGGAAAAGCTTCTTTAGATTCCGATGTGTGTATGATCTTTCCTGTCACACCGGCTTCGATAAGCCCCTTTTCATACATTACAAAGTAGTGTCCGCGGTGTTCTTCAACCACCCGTCCGATAAGCATGCCTTCCGGCATGGGATCAGGAAGAGGAAAATCTTTATCGTTATACCCTAAAAAAGATATCATAAGGTAATTCCACTAAAGAATTGAGCCATTCCATAAATGATCGGACTAAGCAATTTTCCGAAAATAGAAAATCCGGATATACGTCCAAACAAAACGAGGCCTAATAGTATAAACCCACCGTAACGTTCAAGGTAATCAATGATATGGATTTTACTATCCGGCAGGAAACCGCGAAGAATTTTGCTTCCGTCAAGGGGTGGAATGGGAATTAAGTTGAAAACCCCGAGACCGACGTTTATTAAAAGCATATATAATAAGTTTAATTTTAGAAAAAAGACAAAACCCGTATCAGTTGTCAGGAGCTGCAGTTGCGGAAAAATTCTAAACAACAGGCCAATAACGGCAGCCATGATAAAGTTTGATGCCGGTCCCGCTGCTGCTGATATTGCTAAATCTCGCTTTGGTCTTTTAAATGCATGAATGTTTATCGGAACCGGTTTTGCCCAGCCCATCCCGATAATAAACAGCATAATAAGGCCAATAGGATCAATATGTGACAGAGGGTTCAACGTGAGTCGTCCCATGTTTTTTGCGGTATTATCCCCAAGACGATAAGCAATATATCCATGTGAATATTCGTGGATAGTCAAGCTTAATAAAATGGGGATTATCATAGCGATGTAAGATGATATTTGTGCAGTCATGATGTTAATTTTTCCCTCGGATGAAATGTTTTATGAACTTCTTTTAAATAATTTCTGTCCAGATGTGTATAAATTTGTGTCGTGGCTATATCCGAATGTCCCAGCATTTCTTGTACTGCCCGTAAATCTGCACCGCCCTCAAGAAGGTGTGTTGCAAAAGAATGACGGAATACATGCGGACTAACCGGCTTATTAATATTTGCTTGATCAGCATAAGCACGAATTATTTTCCAGATACCCATACGTGAAAGGGGTGCTCCCCGAAGATTCAGGAAAACAAAATCTTCTGCTTTAATACTGTGTGCCAGCTCAGGTCTGACATGTAAAAGATAGCGCTGCAGCCATTCGCGGGCTTCTTCGCCATAGGGAACAATGCGCTCTTTTAATCCCTTTCCAAATACTCGCACCCACCCTTCAGTCAGAAATAGAGAAGGTAAACGCAGAGTAAGTAGCTCGGAAATACGCAATCCGCTACCGTACAGCAGTTCCAGTATGGCACGATCCCGTACTCCGCCGTCGGTTTCAATATCAATACAATCAAAGATGGCCTCGATGTCCTGGATATCAAGGATTTTTGGCAGACGTTTTGGCAGTTTGGGTGAATCGATATTTTCGGTAATATCTTTTTTACAATAGCCCTCATTCACCATAAAACGATGAAACATACGAATAGCAGATAAATTTCGTGCCAGACTGCTCGGGGCGAGTGGAATGGCACTCAGTTCTCCCAAATAATTTATTACCGTATCAATACTGATAGCTTCCGGGTAGGTGAGATGTTGTTCCTTAAGATATGCTAAATAACGTGCAATATCTGTTTTATAAGAAGATACCGTATTGGGGGAGAGATGACGTTCACCCTGAAGATGATATATAAAATCTTGAAAGGTTCGTTGCATAATAATATTATGGGGAAATGAATGCTTTTTCTACTTCCTCGCATATCATGTGACCAATGATGATATGTATTTCCTGAATACGCTGGGTGTTGTCTGATGGCACGATCAGTTCAATATCGCTCATTCCTTTTAATTTTCCACCGCGATTGCCGCTCAGAACCATACATTTGGCTTTGTTGTCCCGTGCCGCACGAAGGGCTTCGACAATGTTCTGTGAGTTTCCACTGGTACTTATAGCTATGAGTACATCTCCCGGCAGTGCAAGCGCTTTAATTTGCCGGCTAAACAGATGGTCGCTATTATTTGTATCATTCATCCAGGCGGTAAGGAATGATGTATCTGTTGTAAGTGCCAATGATGCAAGAGCCCGACGTTGATCATTAAGCCGTGCAACGAGTTCGGCAGACAGATGCTGACAGTCAGCAGCCGATCCGCCATTGCCGCACCAGAGAATTTTATGTCCGGCCTGCAATGCGTAAATCATCATATCTGCGGCATCCTGGATATTCTGCAGTAATGCATCATCCTTTTGCACTTCTTTCAGAAGTGAAAGAGATTCGGTAAAAGCATTTTTCATACAGTGTTCCTCTTTTGAATACAAAATAAATTCGGTATTATGTAAACCACTTTAAAGGTAATATAAATGTTATGAGATGAAAAGCGTTTTGTTTCATACAAATGATTCCGCGTAGCCCGGCGAGGGAACTCAACATGTGTAAAATTTATACGAGGGAAGATAAAAAGTCTACAAAGGTATCCATTTGTTCTTTGCTGCGTTTTTCGGTTACGGCAATCAGCAATTCATGATCGCGTTCAGAAAAAAACATTCCAAGATCTATGCCGGCAAAGATGGCACGTTTTTGCGCTTTTTGAATAATATCTGAAGCGGGGATGGGCGTTTTAATCACAAATTCCTTAAAGAAAGGATCATTAGAAACAGCATTAAATCCGTCCAGCTCACATATTTTTTTATACAAATAATGTGCCTTTTGGATACACAGTTCAGCGACTTGACGTAAACCGCTTTGTCCCATAAGTGCAAGATAGACTGTTGCGGCCAGCGCACACAATGCTTCATTGGAACAAATATTACTTGTAGCTTTCGCGCGCCGGATATGCTGTTCGCGTGTTTGCAAGGTCAGCACGTAACCGCGTGTTCCATCAACATCTTCCGTCATACCAGAAATACGGCCCGGCATTTTCCGCACATAGGCTTGTTTGCTGGCAAATAAACCCAGATACGGACCTCCAAAATTCAGGTGATTTCCCAGAGATTGCCCTTCTCCAAAGACAATATCTGCATCTACTTCGCCCGGGGTCTTCAATATGGCAAGAGAAATGGGATCCACTCCCTGAATAAATAAGGCATTGTGGTCGTGGCTGATTTGAGCAGCACTGCCGGTATCTTCGATACACCCAAAGAAATTCGGACTTTGAATGATTACCGCCGCGGTATTATCTGTAATGCATTCAGATAATTTTGACAAATCGCAGATAAGTCCATTAAGCGGACAGTCAATCAGTTGTATACCGAGTGCATCAGCGTAGGTTTCCAGTGTTTTGCGGTACAGGGGATGTACTGCAGAGGAAATAACAATATCGGATTTTCGTTTAATGTTTTTAGCCATGATCGCAGCTTCCACCATCGCAGTTGCCCCGTCATACATGGAAGCATTTGATGCATTCATATCCGTTAATTCACAAATAAGAGATTGGAATTCATACATGACCTGCAATGTTCCTTGACTGACTTCGGCCTGATAAGGTGTATAGGCTGTGGCAAATTCCGGGCGGGATAAAATAAAATCAACCACCTTGGGAATAAAATGATCATATGCCCCGCCGCCAAGAAAGGATATTACTTGATGGCAGGCAGTATTTTTCTCTAAAAGAGATTGCATTTCCATTTGGATATCAAGTTCGGAAAGAGGACCAGGAAGATCCAGAGACACATCACCTTTGAGAATATCCGGAATATTGGATAATAGATCTTCAAAGCGGTCAACACCGATTTTTTGCAACATATTTTTTACATCATCGCGGCCATGGGGTAAAAATGCCATTGTGTTCCTCGTTATATATTCCTAAGCAGAAATAGAAACGTTAATTTGAAAATGCCTGATATGCATCTGCATCCATAAGGCTGTCAAGTTCGGCGCTGTCTTTCATCTTAATTTTTATAATCCAACCCTCTCCATAGCAGTCGGTATTAACAAGAGTTGGTTCATCTTCAAGAGCTTCGTTGATCTCAATGATTTCACCGGACACCGGTGCATTAATATCTGAAACGGTTTTTACTGCTTCAATGGTTCCGCATTCTTCATTCTGTGTAGCGCTGTCACCTGTTTCGGGCAATTCAACAAATACAATATCACCTAATTCGCTTTGTGCATAATCTGTAACACCAACTGTAACAACATCTCCGTCAATATGAACCCATTCATGGTCTTTTGAATACTTCAGTTCCTTTGGAATATTCATCGTGTTCCCTTTCTCAATGATAATATTATTTTTTAACGCGCTCCAGATACGATCCTTCACGCGTGTCTATCTTGATTACATCCCCCACATTAATAAATAAAGGGACAGGTATTTCTAAACCGGTTTCAAGGGTTGCGGGTTTTTTAACATTTGTTTTTGCGCTATCTCCCCGTTCCCCTGGCTCGGTGTATGTTACTTCCAGTTCAACAGAAGCCGGCAATTCGATGACTATAGGTCGTTCCTGATACATCAGCACTTTGATCTCATCATTTTCCCGAATATAATTGACATCATCTCCCATAATATCGGTAGATATCGGGATTTGTTCAAAGGTTTCAGGATCCATGAAATAATAATTGTCGTCGTCGGAGTAAAGATATTGCATGATGTGTGCTTCAACTCGTGCTTCTTCTACTTTTTCACCGGAACGAAAAGTATTATCTAACACCTTTCCGGTCAGCAGATTTTTTAATTTTGTCCGGACAACCGCTCCGGCACGTCCCATCTTGCTGTGTTGATAACTAACAATTTTGCACAATTCATTATTGTATACGATAATCATACCAGGTCTGAAATCTGATGTTGATGCCAAGCGAAACTCCTTTCAAAATAATTCTTTAAAAACAGGCAATAATTTACATCTTGTACCGGTATTTCGCAATAGAGAAACCATTTTTTATCCATTTCAGGTGAATATTTTCAATAATATGTCTGAATATAATTCCTATTTTTATACATATCTGCGCCAAAATGGCACAATATAAGACGATATTGAAAATATCGGACAAAATGTCTGCCATTGTGGCAGCATTAATGTTTTGGCACGGTTTTGGCATTATTAAAGGTGAAGATTGACATAGGAAAACAACCGGTGAAAAGAGAGGCCGGTTTCAAACAACATAAATTATTCGGCTCCGGTAATATAATAAACCGTAACCGAAAAGGAGGCTTAAAATGATGTTAGTCAAACGCAATTATTCTTTACCACGTATCCACAGTTACTATAACAATCGGCTGGATAACTTTTTTACTGATCCTTTTTTCAACAATGAATTGAGTGAACCGATTCATTGGGCTCCACGTATGGAGGTAGAGGAAACTGAAAATGATTTTCTTCTGAATGTAGAAATACCGGGTTTGAAGAAAAAAGATATTGATATTTCAGTGAAAGACAACGTGATCACTATTTCCGGTGAGAAGAAAGAAAAAGTTCACGAAAAAGATTCACATTACCATCTGAATGAAATTTCCTATGGTAAATTCTCTCGCAGTTTTCAACTTCCAGGCAATGTAGATGTTGATAAAATTAAAGGCAGCTGGAATGCTGGAGTTTTAACGGTAGAAATCCCGAAGAATGAAGTTGCAAAACCACGAAAAATTGAAATTAACTAAGCTTTTATAAATCCCTTCCTTACCCCGTAAGCCCCGCTATCACAAAATGCGGGGCTTTTCTAAAAAAATTAAGCAAGAAGGAAAATCAAATGACTTATCTGAAATCCGATATGTTTTACAATGATTACCGGTGGCTGGACACAGATAACGAGGTGCAAGTAAAAGCGGCATCCGCATTTCAACCCGATAACGGGAATATTATTTTATATTTAATAAATAAACTGACCATAAATATATTAGACAGCAAAATACTTGAAATCATTATTCACGAATATCTTCCTAAAAGTATTCAAACCATCAATCATGTGATGAAGTGGATCAAAGAAAAAGGTGATATGTATTACAAGATCGTTTTTCGCAGTATTGTCAAAAATGATTAAAAATACATTATAGCGATCAGCAGGAAAGCTAAGAAGCTAAAAAAGCAAAGAAACCCCCTTAACAACTCAACTCTTCAACAGCAATCAGGAGAGCCCCGTTTTCTTTACGTGTTTTTTTCAAGTTCCGGCGGGATATTGGCAATAGGTGACAATCTGTCGAAAATCGTTCTTCTGCTATGCTATTTTCTTGAATTTTGTTCTTATTTTTCCTAAACTCGTTGTGTCGTTAACTAATTACATTGCGGAAAAAATAGGAGTTATAAAATGATCAATGCATTGTATAAGATCCCTCATGCAGAGAATGAGCGGGTATTGACTTATGCACCCGGCACCCCGGAACGGGAGAGTGTAAAAAATGTCTTAAATGAGCTGTTAAACAAAAAAATTGAAATTCCGGTCATTATTGGCGGAAAAGAAATTTATACAGGAAAAACCGTAGATGTTACTTGTCCTCATGACCATAAGCACGTGTTGGCCACCTATCATATAGCAGGTGAAAAGGAAATACACATGGCTGTTGATGTGGCACTGGAAGCACGGAAAACATGGTCCAAAATGCCCGCGGAATCCCGGGCGGCGATCTTTAAAAAAATGGCGGTATTACTGTCAAAGCCCTATGGTGATTTGCTTAATGCCTCGACGATGCTTGGTCAGGGAAAGACTATTTACCAAGCGGAAATTGATGCTGCCTGTGAGTTGATCGATTTTTACAATTTCAATACACATTATATGTCTGAAATATACAAAAATCAGCCGGACTACAGTCCAACAGGTGTCTGGAACCAGCTGGAATACCGTCCGCTAGAGGGGTTTGTATTTGCCCTGACCCCATTTAACTTTACATCTATAGCCGGTAATTTGCCTACTTCACCCGCACTAATGGGTAATACCGTAGTATGGAAGCCATCCCGCACACAGATATATTCCGCATACTTTTTAATGAAGCTGTTTAAAGAAGCAGGTCTGCCGGATGGTGTTATTAACTTCCTGCCCGGCAGTGGTAAACAAATTGGTGATATTGTTTTACGGCATCCGGATCTGGCAGGAGTACATTTTACAGGATCTACTGAGGTTTTTCAGCATATTTGGAAAACGATTGGAACCAATATTGCCGGTTATAAAAGCTATCCGCGCCTGGTAGGAGAAACTGGCGGAAAGGATTTTATTTTCGCACATGAATCTGCAGATATTGATGCCTTGGTGGTTGCAATGGCACGCGGTGCTTTTGAATATCAGGGCCAAAAATGCTCTGCGGCATCCCGGGTATATATCCCCGCAAACCGCTGGAACGAGACACGTAAAAAATATGTCAAAATGGTAAACAGCATCAAAATGGGATCTCCGCTTGATTTTACCAATTTTATGACTGCAGTCATTGATGAAGCATCATTTGATAAAATTGCAGGATATATTGATTATGCGAAAGAAAGTCCGGATGCTGAAATTATCACAGGTGGCGGTTATGACAAATCAAAAGGGTATTATATTGAACCAACAACCATTGTGACAACAGATCCGAAATTTAAAACCATGGAAGAGGAAATTTTTGGACCTGTACTCACTATCTATGTTTATGATGAAACAAAATTTAAAGAAACCCTGAAGCTTTGCGACCAAACCAGCCCATATGCTTTAACCGGTGCTGTATTTGCGCAAGATCGTGCTGTTATTAATTTCGCAAAGGACATGCTTGTTAATGCCGCGGGAAACTTTTACATCAATGACAAACCCACAGGTGCGGTAGTTGGACAACAACCCTTCGGTGGTGCACGGGCAAGCGGTACCAACGATAAAGCCGGTTCATCTATAAACCTGATGCGTTGGGTGTCGGTCCGTACGATAAAGGAAACCTTTGATCCGCCCAAGGATTACCGTTATCCGTTTATGGATGAAGAATAATTTTGTGACTAATGACCGGTAACCAGAAATAAAAAGTAAAATAAAGGCACTTCGATTGAAGTGCCTTTATGCTATTAATCAAAAATATTTTGTCATCCTGAAACGTCAATTATTTGCTGACAGGTTCCCCCGACCTTCGTCGGGGCAGGCACGATCTCCCTGTTATCATGCCAGTGGGAAATTAATAAAGAATAGAACAAAAAGAATATTTAGATATACTCCCTTCTTTTCTTTGCTGTCCAAAGAAAAGAAGCAAAAGAAAGACAGCCGCTGTACCTCCTTTGGCTAAAAATCCTCTTCATTCGCTAAAATGCAAGAAAGGTCTCACTTCGCTCAACCCTTACATTTTTACGCTCATTCATCGGGTTTTTTTAACACGTCGGAGCTAAGGCGGCGATTGAAGACAGTAAGCAGTATGCTGTAATCAGTAGGACAAGGCATTACCTTGTCCTTGGGCTGGAGCTGATCCGTCAGCCCCGAGGCTTCGGGGGAGAAGTCTGCCGGATGGTCGAAAAATAAATTGAAAAAACTTGCCTCAAGATTTTTGGGGTATTTTCGACCTTTTTTGTACTCATTTAAATTAAAAACCGCATAAACAAAGGATATTTGAAAAAAACTTGCCTCAAGTTTTTTTCGCTTTAATTTGCATAATACTTTATTTTTTGCTCAATTAATGGATAAAAACTTGAGTCAAGATTTTAAGATTTTAAGAAAGAGTTTAAAAGTTCAAGAGTTTAAGGGTTTAGGCTGAAAAATTGATTTGTTGAAAAAGACAATTAGACCATAATTTTCAACTTTTCGACTCTTCACCTCTTCGACCTTCAACTTCTTCTAGGGTGTAATGACCAGATTCGGGCCGTGTTCCAGACGTTTGATGGACTTTATTGCTTCCGCCTTTACTTCTGCAACAGGACTTTCGGTAAGCGGTTTTAATTGCTCAATGATCATTTTATAACTGGGATTCATCGTAAACCATCCGAGGGCTTCAACGCAGGTGGTCCGTACAACGGGATCATCGCTTTCATCCAGAGCAACGTTTAACAGAGTGGGAATACCGGCTGCAAAATTATAGTTCCGGAATGACCGTGCTTTTGACATTCGTTTTTTTACTGTCAGAGAAGTATCCAGAAGCGTAGGAATTATCTCATCGTACAGCCATTTTTTTGCGCGCTTCTGCCGATAATCGAGTTGTTTAATTTTTACCGTATCATCCAGGGTTATTGTGAAAGCATCATAGATGAGGTCCAGATCAGGATCTGAAAAGAGGAGATCTAATTCGGTTTTAGCAGAATAGGAAACACGTTTGGAAATATCATGATACATCCGGTCAATGAGATAAGGAAAATATTCAATACTCCCAATTTTCCCCATCCAATTTGCTGTGATACGGCGAATAAGTTCACTTGGATCCGTAATGCTTATTTTTAGCAGTTCACGAAACGCGGGTGTTCGAAGTTGTGCAAGTGATTTCAAGGCTTCAAGACGAACGTTAGCGAATGGATCTGTTTTGTAAATTTGAATAAGTTGATTCTCTGCAAAAGATCCTTGCATCTTTGCCAATTGATAAACACCATAGGTTCTTAAACTTGCATCATCAGATCTTAACAGCTTTTTGTAAGAAGATTTTAGGGGTGATTTTGAGGGTTTTGCAAAATGAAAGGTCGGATCCCCTATAATTTGTGATTCAATATAATTCCGGCTCAAGTGCCATTCTCCCAACGAAGCGCCGTGCCGCAAGAGGCCTAATAATTCATTAGCCCAGATATCCTGGCGGACATTGACGGAATTCGCAATTCCGGCTACCGTTGTTCCCTTTCCAAAGATATAGGTACCGGAAATATAATTTTTCTGATAAAATTGACCATTATAACATTCGTCAAACATAATTATATCCGCTTCAGGGGTCATTTTTTCAACATCCGGTGAATACATGTCCAGGTAGGCATTGTAGAGTGAATCTTCGCGAATCACATCCTCATCAAATGTATCATCAATCCAGTGTTCAGGAATATCATAGTTTTCAATATAATATTTTTTTGATTCTTCATAATTACCGCGGCGTTTTGCAGTGCGCAGTTTACTGCGTACAAAACGTTTAATTTCAGCAACATTTTCTCGAGCATTGGCAGCGGGTGGATACCCGAGGAGATATTGAGCATCGTCTCCACCGTGCGCATGAAAAATTGCCATATCCAACTGTGGATTTTCAAGTTCTTCAATGAGAATATCTTTCATTTTTCGGCTCATGGTATGGTAGAAATTATTAATTTGTCCGCCGGGCAGGTAGAGGTTGGGGAACTGTTCCCGCAGCATGTGCGAATGGTTTTCCCAGGAATTCAGAGATTCCGAATGATATCCATGGCCGGTAAAGGTTATCATCGTATCCAAAACCTCCGGATGGCGTTTCTGTTCCACAATACGCGTTAAATAGTTTGCAATCATAGCATATTTCCGTTCGTCATGCAGCGGAGGGAAAATCCGCCCGCTGTAAAAATCTTTTTCAATATACTGCGTGGATTGTTCAGATAGTGAATAGTAGAAAAGGAGAGGATTTTCTTCATCCTGTTTTATAAAGTTAAACACGAGATCAAGATCATCATAAAAGCAGTCAGTTGCGATCGAAATCCGTTGCATGGTAAAGCGTGTTTGATCAATTTTAAATGCTGAAGTAAGGTGCTGTGCATCCTGTATCATCGGAATAGGGATATCGCCAATGAAAACTGCACCTTCCAAATTATTGTTTTCAGCGATTTCTCGTAATATT
>JAGLUM010000097.1 GCA_023134755.1 Fidelibacterota bacterium
GGTTAATTCGGCACGAAAACCCTGGTCCAGTATGGTAAATTTACGTTTGAATAAAGATTTTCATTTATTGGGATTTAAGCAAGTCCTATATGTAGATGTTTGGAATTTGTTTAATAAAGTAAATGTATTACAGGTTTTTACCTCTACCGGAAAACCCGACGATTCAGCAAATCCCAATTCTTCGGATGAGGACCAGCACAGACCGCATTGGATAGGCCCTCCCCGTCAAATTGAGCTGGGAGTTCAGGTAGTATTTTAATTTGTGAAGGAGGAGAAATACAATGAAAAATATTATTGCAATCAGATGGATATTTACCGTGTTATTTTTGTTGATAGTTACCACTCCTATATTTGCTCAACAGCACCAGATAGAAAGATACTTTATGACAAAGTTAGAGTATTACAACTACCTGGCAAAAAAACGGGGATATAAAGAAATTGATACATCTTTAAAAAAACCGCTCGGAGTAGAACATAGGAAGCGTTCTATTTTAAATGTAGGTAACGTGACAGCAAGAATACGCAATTCGGCAACATTGGGATATGAAAAAACAGATGGTTTATGTTATGAATTCCCTTCAGGTTCCGGAATTACATATAGATGGACGATGGCACCCATTGTAGGGGCAATTGTGAATGGGCAAAAACGCGTAGCATGTGGTACATTTGGTGCTGCAAGGCAAAATGAAGATGAATTTGAGCCAATAGGTGGCTTGGACGCAGATTGGTCAGATGATATTGGTAATTATGGTATCGCCGCCAGCGACCGGCCCGATACATGGCCTGCAGCCTGGCCAACCAGTGATCCCTTAATGCCGGTAGTCGGATCAAATGGATTTCCAGGAATTTTAAACGGTGAAGTCGTAGCTACTCGTGAACTGTATTTCGCAGTCACAGATCATTCGATCAATCAAAATGACACACTTAATATTCGGATTGATATTTGGGGAATCCAATATGAAAACTTTATTAATGAAGATTTTATAATCTATAAAATGGTTGTTACCAATATTGGAGAGGACATACTGCATGATGTATATATCGGAATTCATGATGATCCGGATACTCCGGAACAGGGAGATGATGAGTGGACCGATGACTTTGCGGCATTTATTCCACAGGACACTGATGTGGAAGGTTACACTGCTGCGGAAGATAGTCTGTTATGGGACTTCACTTATCTATGGGATGGTGATGATAAGGCAGAAGGTTTTATTCCCAGCAAAGTGGGTTGGGTAGGACTCAAAGTATTAGAAACACCTGATGATCCTAATAATGCGGGTACACCGATGGGGCTTACCACTATAGATGTTTTTCCCTATAGCTATGCGCCACAAGCGCCCGTAGCCGAATATGATCAATTGGCATCCGGTATTAAGGCTCCCGATAATACTGAACCACATCCGGATGACTGGACACAAACGCCTAATACCTGGGGCCCTGATATAACTTATGCCATCGCCAGCGGTCCATTTGAATTAGAACCAGGTGAAACTCTCAATTTCGCATTGGCCAGTATTCATGGTGTCAATAAAAAGGATTTATTTAATAATGCAATGTTGTGTCAGACCTTGTACAATAATGACTACGCCTCTGCTGAAGCTCCTCCTGCGCCAAATGTACGTGCTGTGGCCGGTGATCACTCTGTAACACTATATTGGGATGCATACCCCACCGAATATGGTGTTTATCCTGATGGACATGTTGGTGATAAATTGACTGGTAACAATGCCTTTGAGGGGTATAAAATCTTTAAAAGCACTGACCGGGGACTTAACTGGGGTGAGGTAATGATTGATGTGGACGGAGCACCAAGAGGTTACATCCCTTTAGTCCAGTATGATTTACTTAATGGTATTCAGGGTGAGAGTGAAACAAGACCGTTTTTCTATCTAGGAGATGATACTGGCCTGAAGCACTCCTTTACCGATCATAATGTAGAAAACGGATTCGAATACTGGTATGCGGTCCTGGCATATGATCATGATGATGGACCTATCCCACCGCTTCAAAATGCATTTAAAAATGATGCATATTTACCTGATGACAATATAATTGCTGTTATACCACGAGGCAAAATTTCCGGATTCCAGGAGGGATTAGCTGATACGGCCGCACAGCATGTCGCAGGTAGTAGCGACATCGATTACATTCCCATAGAAGTCGTCGATCCGGGTGCTATAACCGGTGATTTATATGAAATTTCATTCAATGAGAGCGAAGAAGGAAAGACATTTACAGTCACAAACAAAAGTACAAGTCAAATCGTAAACGCCGGTGAAAAAAAGGTAGAAAACTGGGAGTTCTATGATGAAGAGACCGATAACGCACCCATTTTTGACGGAGTTAAGTTAGTAGTAGTTGATATTGATTATGGCGCCAAAGAGATAAGCGGCTCTTCATCCAGTTATGGTACAGATTATGAATTGTACTATTGGGACTACTATGTTTTACCTCCCGAAGTCAGCCATGATTATGAGATCGAATTTACATCGGAAACATATGATATCTTTTCAATCTGGAGGATAATCGGGTATGATGAACCAAACTCCGTTGCGAATTTTAAAATAACAGATTTAAACACAGGAGAACAAATCAATCCCATTTGGATGGATGCAGGTGATTATAATCTGGATTATGATCATGGAGAAAATATATTTTTAAATCATACGTCTTATGGAACGGAACCAACCGATTATTCTGGCTATGGATTTTATCTATACGTAGATACTGACCCAATTGTGGGCGATAAAATCACTGTGATTACAAATAAACCGTTGTCTACAACCGATAAATATGAGTTTCAAACATATATGGAATCATATGCCGGTTTAACGGAAAATGATCTTTCAAAAATCACCACTGTTCCGAATCCATTCGTAGTATCATCGAGATTTGAAGTAGGTGCATATGGACTTGAGAAAACAATCCAATTTCATTTCTTACCACCAAAGTGCACTATTAGAATATTTAATATTTCAGGTGATCTCATACAAACAATTGAACACACCAATGAAACGTCAATAGATACCTGGAATTTGCAGTCATATAATGGACAAGAAGTTGCTTTTGGGGTGTACTTTTACCATGTGGATGCACAGGGCATCGGTGAACATATTGGTAAGATGGCAATAATTAAGTAAACAGTATATTAATACTACTCGTTCCTGACTTGAAAAACAGAGATGGAAACGAGATAGTTTATATATATTATATTCCGGAGGAAATAAAATGAGAAAATCAATAAAATTGTTAACCGCTCTATCTCTGGCATTACTTCTACCTTCTTTTTCCCTAGCGCAGATAGATAATGTTGGTACATCAGCAGCAAATTTTCTAAAGATCGGAATTGGCGCGCGGGCTCAGAGTATGGGTGGCTCATATGTTGCCCTAGCAGATGAAGTCTCCGCATTATATTGGAATCCTGCCGGAATCGCTAAAATAAAAGGCAGGCAGGTTAGCTTTACTCAAATTGACTGGATAACAGATGTCAATCTATCCTTTCTAGGTGGAGTCTTCTCTATGGGAGATGCAGGTAGCATGGGTGTTAGTATTACTTACCTTTCAATGGGCGAAATGAAGGTAACAAATTGGGCTAATCCTGAAGGAACAGGAGAAACCTTTGAGGCAAATGATGTAGCTATTGGATTAGCTTACGCCCGCAGAATATCTGATATGTTTACTGTTGGTATTCAGGCGAAGTTTATTCAGGAAAAAATAAGCCAGTGCACTGCCAACGCATTTGCCTTAGATATTGGTGTACAATATAATACAGGATTTGAAGGATTGAGATTAGGAATGGTCTTGACAAACTTTGGTACTGAAATGCAGTTAAGCGGAAGGGATTTAAGTATTCGATCGGACCCATTTAATACTGTAGGCTCAAACCCTGATGATGTTCACGCCAACCTTGAAACTGTTGGCTGGTCGCTGCCTGTATCAATTCGGCTTGGAGCTTCAATGGATATAATAAAAAATAATGCTATACGTGTAACTGGTAATTTAGATTTTTACGATCCCCGCGATGTAGATCAAACCTGGTGTGCGGGTGCTGAAGTGGCCCTATTGGGTGAAATTGTATTTTTACGTGGTGGTGTTAATAATTATTATGAGAGCGAACTAAAACCAAGTTTTGGTGGGGGAATCAAGTACAGTTTTGATGATACATATGGAATTATAATTGACTATGCATACTCCGATCTGGGTCGACTGGAAAATGCAAATCGTTTTTCACTCTCACTGACTTTTTAGGGGCTAACGGCATCCGGTT
>JAGLUM010000098.1 GCA_023134755.1 Fidelibacterota bacterium
CAAGTATTTTTTTCATTTCCAGGCGGGTATTGTCTGTAATAATTCGTCTGCCGCGGGTCAGATCACCGTATTCAGCTGTATCGGAAATGGCATCGCGCATATTTGCAATACCGTTCTTATAAATCAGATCGGTTATTAATTTTACTTCATGAAGGCATTCAAAATATGCCATTTCCGGTTGATATCCAGCCTCAACAAGTGTGTCAAATCCGGCACGGATTAATTCAGTAATACCGCCGCAAAGAACGACTTGTTCACCAAATAGGTCCGTTTCGGTTTCTTCGCGGAAGGACGATTCGATAATTCCTATTTTGCCGGAACCAATTCCACAAGCATGCGCCAGTGCGAGCTTTTTTGCCTGTCCGCTTATATCTTGATGTATTGCAATGAGAGCAGGTACACCGGCACCAGCTTTAAATTGACTGCGAACCTGATATCCAACTCCCTTTGGTGATACCATATAAACATCAATATCATTTGGTGGAATAATCTGTTTGAAATGAATATTGAATCCATGGGAAAAGACCAGCGCTTTTCCGGCAGTCATATTTTCGGCAATATCAGCATCATATATTGATTTTTGCAATTCATCAGGGAGTAAAATTTGTACGATGTCGGCCTGAGCGGATGCCTCTTTTGCGCTCATGGGTTTAAATCCATGTTTGATAGCCAAATTATAATTGGCAGTTTCCTGTGGCTCGGCAACGATTACCGTGTACCCGGAATCACGCAGATTCTGTGCCTGAGCATGGCCCTGATTTCCATATCCTATGATGGCAATGGTCTTATCCCGAAGCAGCTCCGGATTAGAATCCGCATCATAATACATTTTAACTGACATTTGTATACCCCTGGTTTTCTAACTACCTAATATATAAATAAATATTCAATTTCACTCAATTTCTCGTATAAATTTCACTTTTTTATCACTTTTTCAGATATTCTTCGCTTCGAATGCCTTTTTCTCTTATGATATGTCAGTTTGTAATTATTTTAGAGAACGATAGGCTTCGAATCCGTTTTTCCGCAATAGACAAGCAGGACATGTTCCGCAACCGTAGCCCCATGGATTCAGAGTGTGATGGTCTCCAAGATAACATGTATGTGAATACTTAATAACGGTATCAATAACACCTAATTCATCGCTTAGTGCCCATATCCCAGCTTTATTCATGGACTGTAGTGGAGTATGAATGCGTATTTCGTAATCCAGTCCCCTACTCAGGGATTCTTGTATCGAAGAAATAAAATCGTGTCGGCAGTCCGGATAGCCGGAATAATCAGAATCATTAACACCAATCACAATATCATGAATATTCCGCTTATAGGCCAGAGATGCTGCCAATGTCAGAAAAACAATATTCCGTCCCGGAACAAATGTATTTGGGATATTATCGGCTCCGGTTTCAATGGTAATTTCGTCGATCATGGCTGTTCCGCCAATTTCTTTAAAGGCCGGGACATGCAGTTCATGCAGGTGCATGTTTTCTTGTTTAATAATGTTGATAGCACTCAGATATTCGATTTTATGGCGCTGTTCATAATGAAAAAAGACTGCCTCTACGGTTGAAAATTGTTTTTTCGCCCAAAATAAGCAGGTCGTGGAATCCTGGCCCCCGGAAAAGAGAACCAGTATGGGAATCGGCTGCATTACTTAACTCCAATAACCTTATGGGTTTGCAGGGTTAGACGCCATTCCGGATGTTTAAGAACATAGCGGTAGCAGTACTGGGCAACATGCACATCGAAAAACAACGCAGAGTGCGTGCCGATAGGCAGATTGTGTGTAGGATTTTTTGGTGAAATGAATTTATGGTCTGCCTTGATGCCGTAGGTATCAGGATATTCATCGACACCCAGAATTACCTTTATTTCGTTGCATTTTTTCAGCTTTAGCTTATCGCTTTTAGGCGAGATAGTAATCCAGTCAAACAAGTCGTGTTTGGCCGAGTACATTCCGTTAGTTTCTACCGCAACATAGTATTCCGCGTCTTTCAGGACCTGCACCAGGTCTGTAGTATCATTCATCAGCGGCTCACCGCCGGTCAACACCACAAATTTAGAGGGGTAATCCTGAATATTGGCTATGATCTCCGGGATGGACATCTCTATTCCGCTCAGAAATTCCGTATCGCAAAAATCACAACGCAAATTGCATTCTGCAAAGCGTATAAAAATTGCCGGAGTTCCGGCCCAATAACCTTCTGCCTGAATGCTGTAAAAAATTTCGTTTATTTTGTGTAGACTGCTTTGCTGTTTGCTGTTTCCCATATTGTAATCTTTTTTAATGTTAATCCGGCTTTTGTCAGGCGCTCATGAATCCATAGACAAAGATTTTCGGCTGTCACCTCATAGGGAAAAATGACATGCTTTAATTCTTTCGGGAATGCTTTCATCAAGAGATCATCATTCTGATAAATAGCCGTTGCATGATCCAGTATATTTACTGCATGGTCCATAATGATAATGTTCATATCATTAAAGTCAATGACCATACCGTTTTTATCTATTCCTCCGGATACTGTAACTTCAAGACGGTAGGTATGTCCGTGCAGATTCCAGCATTTCCCTTCATGAAAACTCAGGCGGTGCGCCATATCAAAAGTAAAGATTTTTGTGAGCTCAAATGTCATGTCTTCTTTCATAGCCAAAAGATAGAATAAAAATTTTAAATACCAAATGGAAATTAGGAGTTAGGAGTCAGAAGATAGAAGTTAGAAGAAGAGGGAAAATATAAGAAAATTGGATATTAATTGTCATTCTAGACGGTATAAAATCGTAATCCAAAATATATTCAATGACTAAGTAAATTCAGAGTAACATTAGAAACGCTGAAAAATACAAGCATCATTCAGGTGGTCGGGGTGTAAGCTTAACGGCTGTACCATAAGCCAAAAGTTCAGCGGCACTGGCGACGACACTAGTTGTCATATAGCGAACGTTAATAATCGCGTTAGCCCCTAGCAGTTCAGCCTTGATAATCATTCTATTAGTAGCTATTTGGCGAGCTTTACCCATCATCTCCGTGTATTCAGTCAACTCACCCCCAAGAATTAGTCGCAGCAATGCAGAGAGATCTTTTCCAATCCAGATGGCAAAAATAGTGTGTCCTTTGACTAAACCTACAATCTCAGTGATCTCACGGCCGGGAATTTCTGCAGAATTTAGGAGCAATATCGAAGGTTGACAGTCACCAGAAGAGAGCTTCTTCCCTACTGTTTTGTCTTTCCGCTGTTCAATGGCAACCATCAATAGAACTAACAGAATACCACCCATAAGGCAGTAGACCGCTATCTTTATCCACCACGGCAAAGCGGAACTGTGGTATACGTACCAGGGCATCCCGACAAAGATCGCAGTGAAAAGACCGAGCACAAAAGCCAGCGAACCGATCAGTCGAAGTGCTTTCATAATTCCTCCTTTTGCAATTATAAAGAATTTTAATCCAAAATATTATTCACATATAAAATAACCGAACTATTCTGTTTATGTTCCTTTAATTGCATATCTTCCTTTATAGTAAAAAGTTACAATAATATTTTTAAATACCAAATAGATTTCAGTATCAAGGAAAAAATTGGATACATAAGCTATGAACAATAATCACCAACAATATAGTTATTCACGGGTAATTATCTTGAGTCAAGTTTTGTAGAATTCATTTCATATATTCATCATGAATAGCGCGAATGGTTGCTGCTCTATCTGTTTTTTTAACGATAAAATACGCTGCGACCGGCGATGCCCCAACAGAGATGATTTCAATATTGATACCTTTTTGAGAAATTGCTGAAAATATTCGCCCAGCGAGTCCAACTTTTTCCATAATTCCATGTCCAACCACAGCAATCACGGAAATATTATCCTCAGCAATAATTTCATTGACCGCATGCAAATTTAATGCCTTTGTTAAACTGGCAGATTCTGATAAATAGGCTGTTTCTACCAGTATATTGATAACGGTTTGCGAGGTGATGACCGATTTAATATTTATACCTGATTTGTCGAAGGCAGAGCTTACTCTGGATAAAATTCCCGGTTTAATTCCAATACCCGGTCCTTTTAATTTCAGAATACCAATATCATCACTAAAGGTAACGCTTTTAATAATATCATCATGTATATCCGATGCTTTTTGAATGATAGTCAATGGTTGCGAAAGAGATTCTACTGTCGCAATATTATAAATTCGAATCGGAATGCCCGATTCCTGTAAAGGTTCCACCGTCCTTGGGTGTAATATTTTAGCACCAAAATAGGACAATTCAGCTGCTTCCAAATAACTTAATTTTTCAATACGCCGTGGAGCATCTACAAATTTTGGGTCTGCACTTAGAAAACCATCTATATCTTTAAAGAGATCCAGACTTTTTGCCTGAACGCATTTCGCTATAGCTGCCGCTGAATAATCACTGCCTCCACGACCTAAAAGGGTTACTTTCCCTTCTTTTGATACGCCATAAAAACCCGGTACAACAACAATATGTTTTCCTTTTAAAGCCCCTTTAACAGACTGTTTTGCTAAGTTAAAATCTACGGTTGCATCGCCATATTCACCGTCGGTTATGAGTCCTAAATTCTCCGGCAGCATCTCCTCGGCATTTACACCATAATATTGAAGTATCGCGGTCAACATCAAAGAGCTAAAACGCTCTCCGTAGCTTAAAATAGTGTCCGCTACAAAATCAGGCGTATCTCCGAAAAAATGTACTCCCTGCAAATAACGCTTTAGCTTTTTCCCTCTGCGCTCAATATCAGTAAAGATACGCTCTTTTATAAATTTATCCTGAACAATATCTTCCAGTGTTTCCCGTTTTATTGCCAGAATATTATCAACTAGACGGTCAATCATCCCTTCATCTGTTCTTACCTGGCTCAGTGCTTCAATTAACATATTAGTTACACCATAAAATGCTGAGACCACAATAACTAAAGGTGTATTGTATTTACTGATTACATCAACAATACGCTGAATATCATCTTTTTTCTTTAAATTTGATCCGCCAAACTTTAATACATGGTATGCCATAGTTGTCTCTTTATAAATTATTTCTTCAATTTATTCTTTGCCTTTTACTTGTTATTTATACATAAAACAAAAAAAGCCGACAGTTATTCTGTCAACTTATGCTGGGATGATTGGAATCGAACCAATATCTTCCCGGTTAACAGCCGGGCGCCTTGCCCTTAGACTACATCCCAATTCAATAATCATCTATAATATGGCTATATTGCCGGATAATAACAACTAATTTATCACATATTCTTTATAATTATTATAATATTATGCCATATTTTTACTATTATTCGTATTCTGCGATTTTATTTATAGATAATACATCATCGATAGTTTTATGCATTCGATTTACATTATCTATTTTTGATGTCGATTCTTGAGGATAAGATTGATATCATCCATAGTAATATCTTTCGCTGCCATCAGAACAAGTAGGTGATAAAACAGGTCTGATATTTCTTCTTTCAGCAGGTCGATATTATCGTCCATGGCTTCGATAATTACCTCAGTAGCTTCTTCCCCTACTTTTTGCGTAATTTTACGGATGCCTTTATTGAAAAGTGTTGTGGTATAAGAATCAGATTTGGGATACTTTTTGCGTTTGGCAATAATACGTTCAAGTTCTTCAAGAAAACGTGTAAAATTGGGATTTGAATCCCCAAAACAAGTGTCATCTCCAGTATGGCATACTGGTCCGTTGGGAATTACACGTACTAATATGGTATCGGCATCACAATCTGCCTGCATGCTGATAATTTTTAAGTAATTGCCGGAAGTTTCTCCCTTTGTCCAAAGTTTTTTACGGGAACGGCTGTAAAATGTTACTTTTCCGCTTTGTTTAGATATCTCATATGCCTCTTTATTCATATATCCCAGCATGAGCACCTTATCGTTCTTATTATCTTGGATAATTGCCGGAATAAATCCTTTTCCTTTTTTGAAATCCAATTCCATATTCACCCTTTCATTTGATTCTTACAGGTATATTTTTATTTTTCAGATATATTTTTAAATCCGGTATGTTAATTTCGCCAAAATGAAAAATACTGGCTGCCAGTGCCGCATCTGCTTTCCCTTTTTTAAATATATCGACAAAATGCTGACAAGTGCCAGCGCCACCGGATGCAATTACCGGTACCGACACCAGTTCAGAAATAGCTCGTGTAATTTCAATGGCAAAGCCATTTTTTGTCCCATCATGATCCATGGATGTTAATAATATCTCACCAGCACCTCGATCGACGGTTTCTTTTACCCAGCTTTGCGTTTCACGTTCTGTTTGGGTACGGCCACCATCCAAATAGACTCTGGAGCCGCTTGCGTGTTGCTTACAATCAACAGCCAAAACAACACATTGACTTCCAAAACGTCCCGCAAGAGCATCAATAATTCCGGGATTCCGAACCGCAGCGGAATTAATTGTAATTTTGTCTGCTCCAGCATCTAAAAGACGTGCAACGTCATCAACATTCTTAATACCACCGCCAACGGTGAAGGGAATATTGATGTTTTGTGCAATCTTTTCAACCAATTCCGCAAAGGTACTTCGCTGTTCTATGGTTGCCGTGATATCCAAAAATGTCAATTCGTCTGCTCCGGCTTCAGCATATTTACGTCCCAGCTCTACCGGATCCCCGGCTTGGCGAATATTAATAAATTTTACTCCCTTAACTGTCTGCCCATCTTTAATGTCCAGACAAGGTATTATACGTTTTGTCAACATGATCTCATAAACTCCGTAATCTCTTTCAGCGTAATACGTTCTTCATAAATAGCCTTTCCAACAATTACGCCATCAATATTCATATCATTGAGTTGGCGAATATCATCCATACAGGAAATTCCACCGCTTGCAATGAGATATACATCCGGGAAACGTTGCTTTATAACTTGATAGATTTTTTCTGAGCTGCCTTCCAACATACCATCCTTTGAAATATCGGTGCTAATAACCGTTTTAATACCGCGGGTAATATAATCGTCAAGATAGGTCCATAAATCAATATCCGTGGCTTCCTGCCAGCCGGATACCGCAATTCTTCCATACTTGAAATCCGCACCAAGAATAATCTTTTCCTGACCATAATTTTTCAACCAGCGTATCACCATTTGCGGATCGTAAGCTGCAATACTTCCTGCTGTAATCTGCTTTGCTCCAAGAGAAAATGCTCTTTCAATATCGGTATCAGATTTAATACCACCACCAAAATCAACCGCAAGCTTAGTCCCGCTACAAATCGTTTCGAGGACATCTCCATTGACAATATGCCCTGCTTTTGCGGCATCAAGATCAACACAGTGTAAACGCAGAATACCGGCATCTTCATAGCGTTTTGCGACATTTAGGGGATTGCTGTCGTAGATTTTTTTGCTATTGTATTCACCTTGTGTCAGGCGGACACAGGCGCCATCAATAATATCTATTGCTGGTATAATCTCAATCATTTTTATTTTAACCCTTCAAATCTATAAAATTCTTTAAAATCTGCTCTCCAATTTGTCCGCTTTTTTCCGGATGGAACTGCAAAGCAAAAAAATTGTTCTTTTGTAATGCAGCCGCAAATGGATAAATGTAATTTGTAACCGCAATTTGCGCATTACAAAGTTCAGCTGCAAAACTATGGACAAAATACACATAGGCACCGTCAGAAATATTTTTGAAAAGGAGTCCCTTTAGTTCGGTAATGGTATTCCAACCCATATGGGGCACCTTCTGTTCAGGCGGGAATAGCTTTACTTGGGTATCAAATATCTGCATGCAAGATGTATTGGCTTCTTCGCTAAAGTTGCACATAAGTTGTAATCCCAAGCAAATCCCAAGCACAGGCTGCTTCAATGACGTAATTAAGGTATCCAATTTACGTTCTTTAAGGTACTTCATTGCGGAGGAAGCCTCGCCCACTCCGGGAAATATCACTTTATCCGCTTGAAGAATCTCTGTTGGATTATCTGTAATTATTGGATCAATACCTAAGTGCTCCAGAGCAATATGCACTGAACGAATATTACCCGCATTATATTTGATAACAGCAATACGCATTAAAGTATTCCTTTTGTCGAAGGAATTTCATCGGATGTAATATGGTAAGCCTGTTTGCAGGCTTTTGCAACAGCCTTAAAGATCGCTTCAATGATATGATGTTCATTCTCACCTTTTGCTTTAATATGTAAATTACAGTGCATTTCATCACTTAAAGATTTGAAAAAGTGTTTAACCATTTCTGTCGGCATATCTCCAATATATTCGCGATGCAGATTAACATCCCAAACTAAATACGGGCGACCGGAAAGATCCAGTGCCACTTGAGCGAGTGCTTCATCCATTGGAAGCAGGAACCCATATCGCTCAATACCACGTTTATTACCCAATGCAGTATACAGGGCTTTACCTAATGCCAAACCTGTATCCTCGATGGTATGGTGTTCATCAACCTGTAAATCTCCATTGATCTGAATTTTACAGTCTATCCCGGAATGTTTAGTAAATAGCTCCAGCATATGATCAAAAAAGCTAAGTCCGGTTGAAATTTCAGCTTTTCCCGATCCATCTAAATCAACGTGGATATGGACATGGGTTTCTTTTGTTTTTCGTTCAATAAATGCGACTCGTTTAGGCCGTACAAGAAATTCATTAATTTCCTGCCAGGAAGTTGTAGACAGAACAGCATCCGGATGATGTTTTCCAACAAATATTCCCTGTGCATGCAAATTTCTTGCAAGCTGCATATCCGAATCACGATCACCAATAACATAGGAGTTTCCTAAATCATAATCCGCATTCATATATGCGGTTAACAAACCTGTATTTGGTTTTCGGGTCAGCGCATTTTCATGTTCATAATGACGGTCGATAAGCACTTCTGAAAAATGAATACCTTCATTTTCAAGCAGTGTCATCATAGCGTTATGGGGTGCCCAAAAGCGTTCCTCGGGGAAATCCGGCCGACCGAGACCGTCTTGATTACTTATCATAACAAGCTCATAATCAGTATGATTTGATATGTTACTTAATGCAGTTATAACTCCCGGTATAAAGCATAATTTTTCCAGTGTATCAATTGTTTCATCAAGGGTTTCTGAAATAATGGTGCCGTCACGGTCAATAAAAAGTACACGTTTCATCTATTGCTCCTTGTTCTTGTATTGCATTAAAGCATCACATAAGATGCTGTTTTCTTCCCGGGTTCCCACGGTAATACGCAAACAACCTTCACAGTGCAGCTGACGGGAACGATTTCGGACAATAATTCCTTCCCGGGACAGGTAGGTATATACGGCATCCGGATCATCAAATCGGGCCAGAAAGAAATTTGCAACACTGGGTAGCACATCTTTGACCACCGGTATGTCTTTTAACTCTTTCATTAAGCGTTGCCGTTCTACTTTTATTTGTTTTACCATTTTTTCTTTTCGTTCCGGATATTTGATGGTTTCAAGCACAATATTGGCAGTCACATCATTAATGTTATACGGATATTTTATCTTGTTCAGTACGGCAATGACTTCCGTGTTTGAGAAGGCCATACCAAGGCGTATTCCCGCCATCCCCCATGCCTTCGAGAAGGTTTGCAATACGATCAGATTTGGAAATGTAGCAATCTTTCTATTCCAGGATGGCGTATCAGAAAAATCAATATAGGCCTCATCAATAACGATT
>JAGLUM010000099.1 GCA_023134755.1 Fidelibacterota bacterium
ACATTTGCAGTCGCAAGTCCGGTAACCCCAATACGTTTATCACGTATCGTTACAATATTAATGATGCCTGCTCCGCCCTCTGCCTCATATTTTGCCGATGCGTTGGTCATAATTTCAATATTCTCAATGGAACTTGCGGGAATACTTTCCAGCGCATCCTGCGGTTCAAGCACCGAAGGACGACCGTCGATCATCACGGTAAAATTACTACTTCCGCGTAAAGATACATTGCCTTCAATGTCTACATCAACCGACGGAACATTCTCAAGAATATCAATGGCCGTACCACCCTGAGCACTTAAAAATTGTTTGGCATCTATAACCCGTTTGTCAATTTTATAGCTTACAGCGGGTTTTTCTGCAGAAACAACCACATTCCCTAACTTCAGAGCGGTGGGTTTTAACATTACCGTACCGAGATCCAGAGATTGATCGAAACTGGTAATAGCAATATTATTTATTGTTTTGTGTTCATACCCAATATAAGTGAGAACAATATAATATTCTCCAACCGGCACATCAACAATACGGAAGCTGCCGTCAACATCGGACATACTGCCGGTAATGATCTCTTCATTGTCTTTTATGTGTACGGCAACATTCGCAAATTCCAGGATATTGTTCGTTTTCATATCCTTAACAACGCCCAAAATTGTTCCTGCAGACAATGAAATCGCAATGAGTGTTAAAACGCAAAATGATAATAATTTTTTCATCAGGTTCCTTTCCAATTTCTTTCCTTCTTTTGACACAGAAAACAGAAAAAGGTTAATAGAATTTTTATTAAATATTATACAGAGGAAACAGCGTCCCGCTCAATGTCTTTAAAATACTTTACTGTTCCGACTTTTAGCTCCATGGTAGCATCATCATCACAGACAATCATACCACGGGGATGCAGCTGAAGCGCAGAGACAGTCCACATATGATTGACACCCTCTTCAACTACCTTTTTCAATGCACGGGCTTTATTATATCCACTCACCAGAATAATAACCTCATCAGCATCCATCACCGTAGCGACCCCTACAGTTAAGGCTTTTTTCGGCACCTTGTTTACATCATTATCAAAAAACCGGGAATTGGCTATAATGGTATCATATGTCAGTGATTTTATCCGAGTCCGCGAACTTAGAGAGGAACCGGGTTCATTAAAGGCAATATGTCCATCGGGTCCGATACCGCCCATAAACAAATGAATACCGCCAAGCACCTGAATTTTTTCTTCGTATGCGCAACACTCGGCATCCAGGTTATCAGCATTTCCATTCAGAATATTTATGTTTTCTGCGGGAATATCAATATGTTGAAAAAAGTGATGCCGCATAAAATAATGATAACTTTCAGGGTGATCTTCCGGAAGTCCGATATATTCATCCATATTAAATGTAATGACATGTTGAAATGATACCCGACCGGCCTTGTACAGAGCAATAAGTTCCCGATATACACCCAAAGGTGATAATCCGGTTGGCAAGCCCAGTACAAAAGGGTTGTCTCCGGAAGGTTGAAACGCGTTGATGCGTTTAGCAATATACTGTGCCGTAAAGGCACTCAATTTTTCGTAAGATTCTTGAATTATAATTCTCATTTTGAATCCCTTATCGTATTATTGTTATGATCTCAAACAGCACACAAAAATAGTATAAGAAAGAATGAATCAAAACAATTTATTTGAAATATACGGGTGATAATAAACATTTCATATTTA